>CAMYJY010000176.1 GCA_947258835.1 uncultured Pirellulales bacterium | reverse complement strand
TCCCGCTCGGAAGACAATGGCCCGCTCCCGTTGGTCGCTGGCACGCACGCTAGTGAAGACAATGGCCCGCTCCCGTTGGTCGCTGGCACGCACGCTAGTGAAGACAATGGCCCGCTCCCGTTGGTCGCTGGCAGGCACACTAGTGAAGACAATGGCCCGCTCGCATCGGTCGCTGGCACGCACGCTGGTAATCACGATACGCACCGTTTGCGGCACCAAGAAGTCTTGATCTTGCGCACTGACAGCCAGCTGGCGCGGCAGGAAAAATTTGGCTCCGCAGCGGACCCAGCCCCCCTCCGCGTTGGTCTGGAAGTGGAACAAATTGTGGGCCCCGAGGAGGTTGTGGTCCGCAATCTGCCCGGCCCGCTCAGCCGGCACCCCCTGTTTTCCGGATTGACCCTCGCCGGTTCCGGCGAATCCGTGTTGCTGGTGGACAGCGAAAAACTACTGGAATATTTCCAACAGCATCAAGTGCTGTGCCACGACAGGCCGGCCGGCAGCGCGGCGGCCCTAGCGCCCACCATCCGCCAGGCCTTGGTGGTCGACGACTCCCTGAGCGCTCGCAAGGTCCTGGTCAATAAACTATCGCAACTTGGTTTCCAGTGCACCGAAGCAGGGGATGGAATAGAGGCTTTGGAGACACTCCGCCGGAAAAATTTTGATTTGATGACCACCGACTTGGAGATGCCGCGGCTGGGCGGTCTGGAATTGCTCCTCGACATCAAGCAACAGGGCAAATACGACGTGCCCGTGGTGGTTGTCAGTAGCCGCAGGGAGGAAGAGTTTCAACAGCAGGCGATGGACGGCGGTGCCATCGCCTACCTGCCCAAACCAATCGATGCCGCTCGGCTACAACAACTGGTCGAAGAACTTAATTTTAATCACTCAAACTGAAAACAGGATTTCCATGAAGCCGATAAGGCCCTCAGCCCCTTTTCCTGCATCGCGTCGGCTCACAGTCAAGACGTGCTGGGAGTTCCCCAGCGCGGCGTAGCCGCAACCAAAGTTCTAGAATTTAATGTTTTAAATTAACGGCGGATGACAATAAGTGGTGACCACGAAGGACACGAAGAGCCCGAAGAATAAACCCGACAACCAGACTGTTTCTTCGTGTTCTTCGTGCTCTTCGTGGTTAAAAAAAATGTGCAAAAAACAAAGATTTAGGCTGTTAGTAACATAGAGTGGTCTTTTCCGGCCCAAATCGGTTCGCACTGCGTGGACCTGTTTTCCCTTGAAGTAAATCACAACTAGCCCTAACTTTTGGAAACTAGCAATGAGTAATGAAGTCATATTGCTGATCGATGATAGCGCGACGATTCGACGCTTAGTCGATACGGAATTGAGCTCGGCAGGATACCAAGTTCTGTTGGCGCCGACGGCCGAAGAAGGGGTGCAGCAAGCCCAACACGAACAACCGGACCTGATCATCCTCGACCACCAGTTGCCGGGGACCACGGGCTACTCGGTCTGTTGTCAGCTGCTGCAAGATGAGTCGATGGCAAAAATCCCGGTGGTCATCAGCTCCACATTACGGAAAAAGGCGTACTCCGAATACCTCGACTGCGACAATGTCGTGGACATGCTGCCCAAGCCGTACAGCCCACAGGTGTTGCAGGCCACCGTGCAGAACGCCCTGGATACGGCCACGCTGGTGGTGCAATCGCAAACCGATGGTTCCGCAGTTCCCGAGGTCATCCAGGAACTGGGGGAATCCGACTTGGCGGGAACCTTTGCCTGCTTTTCCTTGCGCGAGGTCATTGATTGGATCAACAACGGGAAAAAACGAGGCGTCCTCGAAATCACCGCTCGTGAATTTCGAATATCGATTTATACGAGCGAGGGCCGCATCCAGGCCGTCACGGGTGCGGGCATCAACACGGAAGAATTTGCGTCTCGCATCCCCGAGAGTCTCACGGAGCTCGCACCGGTGGTAAAACTCACGGTCACGGAAAATCGAGGCTCCGAACTGGACGGCTTGGTGGAGCTGTTGAACAATAAAGTGCTGGACCCACGCCTGCTACGCAAGTTGTTGCGATTTCAGGCCGGCGAACTCCTGTGCCTGGCCTTTGCCGCGGAAACCATATCCTTCCGCTTCGACACGCAGCGAAAATGTCCGCCCCTGTTTCAAAAGCTCCCGCTGGAATCCAGTTTGGTGGCCCTGCTGGTGGAAGCCAGGACAAATACCGACGAGTTGGAGTCGGAGGAAATTGGATTTGTACGTCAGGCCATGCGGGGGCAATGCCTGGATCGATCCGGCCTGGCACCACGGCACTTGCAGCTCATGAAAGTGGTCGCCGAACCCATCACCATCCCACAAGCCGCCAACCAACTGCAGTGGTCGGCGGCAGAAACCGCGCAGGTCATGCGTGGCTTCGAGTTGGCCGACTTTGTGGAACGCGCGCCGGTTCATGCCAAAAAAGTCATCTACTGCGTCAGCGAAGATCTCGAATTTCGCCGTTTGGTGGGTCAGTCGCTACACCACAAGCAGAATGAAGTCCAGCTCAAAACCGTGAGCGACTTTTTGGCCCTCGGCCTCCTGCTGCGTCGCCAGACTCCCGCCACCGTATGGGTCGACCTGAAAGACGAGCACACATGGCAAAAATTTGTCCGCTTCCGCACCGGGAGTCCCGTCAACCTGTCGGACAGCACCTGGCTGGCCAGCTGCGATGCCGGGCTGGAGTTGGACCAGGAGACCATGCAGAAACACGGATTCGCAGCGGTTTTCCCGCGCACCCTGGAGAGTGCCCAGCTGGCCGAGGCCTTGCTGGGAAACCCGCCAGCAGCGGAGGAAACACACGTGGCCACCCCCAACGTTGAGGCAGCCCCCGCCCAGATTGCCACACCCACCGCTCAGGAAAATTAAGCACCCCATGAATTTACCAGCTGACAACACGGGAACTTCAGTCGACGCCCGCTTGCAAATCCACACCGCCCACGGTGAGACGACTACGTTTACCCTGAGGTCCAACCAAACGGTCTTCGCCGGCACGAGTCAAGCCTGCGGCATCGTGCTCACCGGTCAAGAGATCGCGCCCTTCCATGTGGTATTCTCCTACATCGATGGTCAATTGCTGTTGCAAGGCTGCAGCTCGGACTGCCGAGTGCTGATCCAGGGTGTCTTGACCGCGGAGGAAACCTGCCTCCGCAATGGCGAAGAGATTGCGATCGGCGAGAACCGCATTGTTCCCCTGCTGCGCCCAGAGACAGCGCCTGCAGAATCCACGCCCCAGCCCCCGGAGCAGCCGGACGCCCCCCAGCCCCCCACGAACCCCACCGCGGACTCCGCCGAGACACCCTCCGAAGTCGTCCACGACGCGGACCCTGCTGGAGACTCCGCTGAGACAGCGGACCGCGACGACTTCGTCCACGCAGAGGACCCCGCCATGGACGCCACTGAGGCACCTGACCACGACGACCACGTTCCGTTTCCCGAAACTTTTCTGGCTGAAGATGAGGATTTCGACACCGCCGCCACCCAGCAAGAGCTGGAACTGCTGCGTTCGGAAGTGGAATTCCTGCAATCGGAGCTGGCCCAACGCAATGAGCAGTTAACGCAACGGGAAACCAACGGGGCCGTGGCAGCGGACGGACAAGTAGACACCAGTGAAACAGAAAAACTTGTCTGTCGACTCGAGGAGCTACTCGCCGAGCTCCAATCCTCCGACCAGAAGATTCGCCTGCTGGAGGATCACCTCCGCGCCTCCGACGAAGCCAACCGAGCAGAACAAGAAGAACGGCGGCAGCTGGAGAAGTGGTTGGAAGACGTTGAGAACCGCATGTCCCTCCGCACGGAGGAAGCCGAAGCAGAACTGGAACGTGTCCGGCAGCGGCTGGATCAAGAACGGCAGCATCGGGAGCATGCGGAGCAACAACTGGCAAAACTGATGCAGCCCCAAAAAACGCCTGCTACGGCTCCGGCCAGCTCGCAAGAACTGCAGCGCGCGCAGGAGCAGTTGGTGCAGAAATCCCGGCAGGCCGAGACCCTGGAAAGCGAAAAGGCCGAACTCCAACACCAGCTGGCCGCCACGCGCACATCCAACGCGGCCGCAGAGCTGGAGGACCTGAAACAAAAAATGGTCACGACCGAACTGGAAATCTCCCGGGAACGTGCGGAGCTAGCTCGAGAAAAGGCCAATCTCGAACGGCTACGCTGCGAATTGGAATTTAAGAATCGAGAAACCACCAACGACGAAAAGGATGCCCACTTGGTTGCCATGCGACAACACCTCCGAGAAATTCATGAAGAGGAAAAGTTGGCAGCGATCGAGCGGAAGAAAAACTCACTCAGCGGCCGCATTACAAATCTCTTGACTCGTAAATACTCAAACTGAAAACAACAGAATCGTATGACAGGCACGACATGAAGGCATCCCCACCATGCACCGACGAAATAGCGGCCGGCACCGAGACCGGGGTGGATATTTCCCCAGGCCATGCCAGCGGTCCCACCATCGACCAAGCGCTGACGGAACTAAAAGCCAGCCGTCGCTTGGAAGATGTCTTGGTCAGTGTCGAAAGTTTTCTGTTGGGCCAGGTGGCAAGAATTGAGGAATCCGTGGAACACTGCCAGCTGGCTGTGAACCAGCAGGCGATGTTCCAGCAGATGCTGGCGGATTTTGAACAGCAGAAGGAAACCTGGGAACAACAACGTCAAGCGGAAGAAAAGCGGCTGGTGGCGGCTGG
>CAMYJY010000175.1 GCA_947258835.1 uncultured Pirellulales bacterium | reverse complement strand
CATGCTTAAAATTGCCTTACCCGATGGAACGCAGCGGACCTATTCCTCCCCGGTGTCGGCCTATGACGTCGCCGCCGAAATCGGCCCCGGCCTGGCCCAGGCCGCCCTGGCCGCCGAAGTGGACGGCGGACAAACCGATCTGCATGCCCTCCTGCCCCCAGAGGGAGAAGTCGCACTCAAACTGCTCACCAAGCGGGATGCGGCCGCCCTGGAAATCTTGCGCCACTCCGCCGCCCACGTGATGGCCCAGGCAGTCATGCGTCTCTTCCCCGGCGTGCAGCTGGCCTTCGGCCCCGCTACGGAAACCGGATTCTATTACGACTTTCTGCTAAAATGCCCACTCACCGAGGAGGACTTCCCGCACATCGAAGCCGAAATGCGGGCCATCGTCAAAGAAAATCTGGCCTTCGAACGGCTGGAAATCCCCCGCCCCGAAGCCCTCGAATTGTGCCGTGAATTGGGCCAAGAGCTGAAAGTAGAACATCTTGAAACCGGCTTGGACGATCAAGAAACATTGTCCTTCTACCGCCAAGGGGAATTTGTGGACCTCTGCCGCGGACGGCACCTGCCCAGCACCAAACACATCGGCAAAGGATTTAAGTTACTCAGCGTAGCCGGCGCGTACTGGAAAGGAGACAGCAGCCGCCAGCAGCTGCAGCGGCTGTATGCCACCGTATTCTTCGACAAGAAAGAACTGGCCGCCTACCTCCACCAGCTGGAAGAGGCCCGCCGCCGCGATCACCGCGTACTGGGCAAAAAACTAAACCTGTTTGAAATTGACGACCGCGTCGGCGCGGGGCTCGTCCTCTGGAAACCACGCGGTGCGGTGATCCGCGAAGAACTGCAAAATTTTATCGGCCAGCACCTCAAACGGCAGGGCTATAGCCAAGTCTTCACCCCCCACGTGGGCAAGCTGGAACTGTATCAAACCAGCGGCCATTTTCCCTACTACCAGGACTCGCAATTCCCCCCCCTAGTGGATCGCGAGACCCTCCGCAAACTGGCCGACGACGGCTGCAGCTGCAGTGATTTGGCCAATCGGTTAACCGCCGGCCAAATCGATGGCTACCTGCTCAAACCCATGAACTGCCCGCACCATATCCGGATCTACGCCAGCGAAAAACACAGCTACCGCGACCTGCCCATCCGGCTCGCCGAGTTCGGTACCGTCTATCGCTGGGAACAGTCCGGTGAGCTCGGTGGTCTCACCCGGGTCCGCGGTTTTACCCAAGACGACGCGCACTTGTTTGTCACCGAAGCACAACTGCCCGACGAGATTGCCGGCTGCTTGGAGCTCGTCAAAATTGTGCTGGGTACGCTCGGGATGTCCGATTACCGCGTGCGGGTAGGACTGCGAGATCCGGAAAGCGACAAGTACGTCGGCCAGCCCGCACAGTGGGACCGGGCCGAGGCCGCCTGCCGTCAGGCCGCCGCAGGCCTCGGCGTGGAATATACCGCCGAGCCGGGAGAAGCCGCCTTCTACGGTCCGAAAATTGACTTCGTGGTCCGCGACGTGATTGGCCGGCAATGGCAACTGGGCACCGTGCAGGTCGATTACCAACTACCCGAGCGGTTTGAGCTGGAATACACCGGGGCCGATAACAAACCGCACCGACCGGTGATGGTGCATCGCGCACCGTTTGGATCGCTGGAACGCTTTGTCGGTGTGCTCATCGAACATTTTGCGGGAGCCTTTCCGCTGTGGTTGGCCCCCGAGCAAGTGCGGCTGATGACCGTCAGTGAAAAATCGGCCGACTACGCCCGCCAAGTGGAGACCCAGCTCCGCCAGGCCGGTCTGCGCCTAACCGCCGACTACCGCGGCCAAAAACTAGGGGCCAAGATTCGCGAAGCCCAGCTGGCCCTGGTCCCCTACATGCTCGTCGTAGGCGAAAAAGATGCCCAGCAGGGCACCGTCACCATCCGCGACCGCCTCGAAGGCGACTTGGGACCACGCACGCTGGCCGCAGCAATTGACCAGCTGCAGGCCGAAATCGCCGCCAAAACCGTCCGCCAAACCAAACAGTAGGGTAAGGCGGCATTTGGGCGGGGCGGCAGTGCCGCCCCGCCCAAATGAGCTGCCGCTCTCCCTCGTCATTCCCGCCGCTCTCCCTCGTCATTCCCGCGCAGGCGGGAATCTAGACTACCTGCACCTGCACCTGGATTCCCGCCTCCGCGGGAATGACATGGACTACCTGGATTCCCGCCTCCGGGGGAATGACATGGACATGGACTACCTGGATTCCCGCCGACGCGGGAATGACGTGGACGATATCGGGTGGGCGGGAATAACACGCAGAATGGGCAATTTCGAGATTAGATTACCATCCCCGCAGGCTGGGACAGCCTTCCCTGGCCCCACAAGGCCAACCCTCGAGCAAACCGTGAGGTGCATTCAACCCGCTCGGCTCCCACAGCCGCGGTTGACTCGCTGCCAGGGTAACCGATACTTAGGGACTAGCGAAATCTTTTTTTGTCGTACCCACCCAGGAGATTTGAACGATCGACCGCAAGCAGCAACGGATCAACGAACACATCCGTACATCCCCACTCCGTGTTATTTCCGAAGATGGCCAGCAACTGGGCGTCATTACTCGAGACGAGGCCCTAGAACGGGCCCGCACCGCCGGCCTGGACCTGGTAGAGGTTGCCCCCACGGAAGACCCGCCGGTCTGCCGGGTGATGGATTTTGGGAAATTCAAATACCAGCAAAAAAAACGCCTCAGTAAAGGCCACACCCACCACGGCAAAAACAAGGAAATCCGCCTCCGCCCCAAGATTGGCGAACATGACTTCATGACCAAGGTCAACCGCGCGCGGAAGTTCCTGGAAGATCGTGACAAGGTGATCTGCTCGGTCATTTTCCGCGGCCGTGAAAATGCCCACGTGGACGAGGGATTTAAGCTCGTCAAACGCCTCACCGAAGAGCTGGCGGATGTGTCAAAAATCGAACAAAACGCCTCTATGATGGGCCGCCGCATCGTACTGATCCTGGCACCGAAATAGATGTGAGATGTCAGATGTGAGATATTTGATGTGGGGGACGTTCGTAGCCGTGTGAGATGTCTGATATTTGATGTGGGGACGTTCGTAGATTCCACACCCTTGCATTAATAGATGTGAGATGTCAGATGTGAGATATTTGATGTGGGGGACGTTCGTAGATTCCACACCCTTGCATTCTCTCCTGATTGTCATTCCCGCAGGAATCCAGAACCCCACAGCAAGCTGTTGGCTAAAGCTTACGTAAGGCGATTAAGTGGAGCTGCGCCCCACCTACGGCTATTGAAGACATCACATCAAATATCTCACATCTCACATCTCACATCCCCCACATCCCCCCAAATATCTCACATCTCACATCCCCCGGCTGTGCTAGCAGGGGGGGGCCGCTCTTGTGCTGCGCAGTAAGGGCCACTACAAGAGGACCCACGGCTTTTTGCCGTCGTCCTGTGCCCCACGGCAACGCCAGGGATCCGCATCAACACCTGCCTGGAACAGCTCATGCAGACCGCCTCAGCGCTCGCCAAGAAAACTCTGCGTCGCTGGCCGCTGGTCCTGGGGCTGATGCTGGGCAGCAGCCTGCCGGCGGCCGGTCAGCTGCCCACGGGACCAGCCAATGGA
The DNA here is from genome assembly GCA_947258835.1 of uncultured Pirellulales bacterium. Taxonomy (GTDB): domain Bacteria; phylum Planctomycetota; class Planctomycetia; order Pirellulales; family Lacipirellulaceae; genus Bythopirellula. Next base: position 1,102 of record CAMYJY010000175.1, on the reverse strand, counting down.
CGTCAGCTCAACCTGCGGGAACAACTGACCGTGGGACTGAAGGCCGTGACCAAGGCGGACCTGGCCTTCATCGACAAAGTCGTCCTGCTGGTGGAGCAACAGCAGCTGCCCAGACCCTTGGTGGACAGCACCTTTCTCTGGGCCAGGCAGCGAGCCCAGCGGCACTCGAGGTCGCGTCGGTTGCGGCCGATGGTCTATTTTCAGCCCGGCCTCATCCAACGAGCCCGGCGACGCGGTGTGATTCTCTGACCCGCCTGGGGACTTGCTGGTTAGCGATACACATCTTTCCTGTGTTAAAACGTCAAGGGGCGGTCGAGAAATTCAGACCTGTGGAGATGCTGCTGAGCGTGATCCATCCATGCTGCGTCAAATGCCTGGGCGGCTCGGGGTGTGCTAGCCAACTGCACCCCAATCGGGTAGGTTAATAGGAAGCCGCAGCCGGGACAGCGGCGGGGCCGCAACCCAACCGAGACAGGGATCATTACGTCCCCGGTGGCTCACGCCAAAGGCTGTCGCGTACCCGACCTGCCCGCGCCGCGGGCCCGTCCCACGTCAGCAGACTCTTAGCACTCCCTCCTGCCACAAGGTTCTAAAACCTCCGACCATGGCCAAGAAGACCACCAAAAAGAAGGCCCCTGCCAAAAAAGCACCGGCCAAAAAGGCCACTGCCAAAAAAGCCACCGCGAAAAAAACCACCGCCAAAAAGGACACGGCGTCTTCCAAGAAGGCTGCGAAGAAGACCCCTGCCGACCCAGCGGCCGCTCCCAAGAAGCGGACCCGCGCTGTCAAGGAAATTCGCCTGAAGGCCTATTGGGGCGTGTTCAACCAGTCCCTCAAACGGGTGGCCCTGTTCGAGTACAGCGAACGCAAAGAGGCCGACAAAAAGGCCCAAGAGCTCGCCAAGGGAGGCAAGTCTCCCCATTTCGTGCAGCCGGTGAAGGAAGCCGTTGAGGAGTAGGGAACTCGGCATTTGCTGTAGTATGCAACAGCCCGCCCCCGCGGTGTTAAACCTTGCGGCCTAAGGCGACTTGTCTGACTGCGTTGACGTTGCCCACGGCGGGTCTCCCTGGCACCCCAAAACGTGACCATGGGGCAAAGTTTT
>CAMYJY010000174.1 GCA_947258835.1 uncultured Pirellulales bacterium | reverse complement strand
AGCCGGACGCTCTCGATAGCCCCGGTTCTGGCACGTCTCACGGAACCGGGGCTATCGCCCATCGGCTAAGACTCGACCGAGAGAGGCCTAGCTTGCCGCAGTGCTGCCACATCCGGATCACATATGATGGCCAAGGACCACATAAATTTGCGCAAACAACAAAATTTTTTACCGTTCGTAGCACCGTGTTGTCGAAAAGGAGTTTTCGATGTTCCGCATTAAACTCAGTCGTTCCAAATTTGGCCCATGCAGCCGAGTGCGGGCAAAGTGCTAGCTGCCACAAGCGCCGGTTCCCGGGCGGCTTATTGCCCCGGGCCCTTGCTGACCGAACATCTATCGGCTATGCTTACCTGATTACGGGCATCCCGATAAAAAGTATGGATGCCAGAATCTATTCCTAGGTAGCTCAGTTGGTAGAGCAAGCGGCTGTTAACCGCTGGGTCGTAGGTTCGAGTCCTACCCGAGGAGCTCGTTCTTTTCTGCGGAGCGAAACCACCGGCCAGCCTATGCCCGGCGCTATGAGATCGGCTGCCGGGCGTTTGGCGTTTTCTATCGTCGCTGGAATCGGTTCTCGTGATGGTCCCGCAGGACACTCGGTGCACGCCCTATTTTTTAGGGCCTTCTGAGCGTCGTTCTTGTTCCCTCGATATTTCGCTGTGGATTTTCCTAGCCTGATGGAAACCTTGCCCTTGACGAAAGCCGCACCCCCATCAATAATTCGCTTTTTGGCGAAATGACGAAACGAGAAAGCGGTGCCATGCGAGCCCTGTTGGGGATCACCAAGGCCTTAGCGGATGAAAACCGGTTGCGGGCGATTGGGTTGCTGCGGGAGCGGGAGCTCTGCCTTTGCCAGCTCATCGAGTTGCTCGGCTTGGCACCGTCTACCGTCTCCAAACATATGTCGATCCTGCACCAAGCGCGGCTGGTCGAGTCGCGCAAGGAGGGTCGTTGGGCCTACTTTCGGCTGGCGGATGCAGGGGCCCCACCCGCGGCGGTGCAGGCGCTGGCCCTGGTGCAGGCCAGTCTCCAGCACGATCCGCAGGCCCAAGCCGACCAGCAGCAACTGGAAGCGGTACTCCAACTGGCTCCCACAGAACTCTGCCAACAACAGGCAACCAACAAATGCCCAAGCTAAAAGTCTTATTCCTGTGTACTGGAAACTCCTGCCGCAGCCAGATGGCCGAGGCGTGGGCCCGCCATCTGCGGGGAGACGTTTTGCAGGCCTATTCGGCCGGGGTAGAAACGCACGGATTGAACCCGCGGGCGGTGGCGGTGATGGCCGAAGTGGGCGTGAACATGACCTCACAACGCTCGCAGCACGTCACGGAACTGGCCGACGTCGATCTGGATTACGTGGTTACGGTCTGCGACCATGCGGCCGCCGCCTGCCCGGTGTTTCCAGGACAGGCCCGGGTAATGCATCATCCGTTCGACGACCCTCCTCGGCTAGCCCGCGAGGCGGCCAACGAAGAGGAGGCCCTGAACCACTACCGCCGGGTACGCGATGAGATTCGGGACTATGTCACCACGCTTCCCGCAGCCTTAACGGGAGACCAAGATGGCCAGTGAGAACACCGCCGCAGCCTGCCCCACCGCACGACTGGGCTTCCAGGACCGTTTTCTGACATTGTGGATCTTCTTGGCGATGGCTGCCGGTGTGGCCAGCGGCTACCTGCTCCCGGGCATCAAACCCTTCATCAACCGCTTTCAGGTGGGAACCACCAACGTACCCATCGCCATTGGCCTGATCCTGATGATGTATCCACCGCTGGCGAAGGTCCGCTACGAGGAGCTGGGCGATGTCTTTCGCAACTGGAAAGTACTGGGGTTGTCACTGGTGCAGAACTGGGTGATCGGCCCGCTGCTGATGTTTGGCCTGGCGGTCCTCTTCCTCCGCGACTACCCCGAGTACATGACGGGGCTGATCTTGATCGGCCTGGCACGCTGTATTGCGATGGTTATCGTCTGGAACGATCTGGCCCGAGGTGACACGGAGTACGCCGCGGGATTGGTTGCCTTCAACAGCGTGTTTCAGGTGCTGTTCTACAGCGTCTATGCCTGGTTCTTCATGACCTGGCTGCCGCCGCAACTCGGGCTGGCAGGGAGCGTGGTCCAGGTGAGCATGGGGCAGATCGCCCAGAGCGTGATGATCTACCTGGGGATTCCATTTCTGGCGGGCATGGTGACCCGCTGGGTGCTGTTACGGAGGCGGGGACGGCAGTGGTATGAGCAAACCTTTCTGCCGCGGATCAGTCCCCTGACGCTGATCGCCCTGCTGTTCACAATTCTGGTAATGTTCAGCCTGAAGGGAGACCAAATCGTCCGCATTCCCGGCGACGTGTTGCTGATCGCCGTACCGCTCCTGATCTACTTCGTGGTCATGTTCTTGGTTAGCTTTCTGATGGGGCGACAAATCGGCGCAAACTATTCCCAAACCACAACCCTGGCGTTCACGGCAGCCAGTAACAATTTTGAGCTGGCCATTGCAGTGGCGGTGGCCGTCTTTGGCATCAACTCCGGAGCGGCTTTTGCGGCCGTCATCGGCCCGCTGGTGGAGGTGCCCGTCATGATCGGCTTGGTGAGCGTCGCCCTCTGGTGCCAACGACGTTATTTTGTCACCACGTCTCCTGAGGGAACTGCCCCTCGCATGTGAAGAATCACGGCGGAGCCAAGCCAGACAAATCAGATCTCACCGCCGGGTGGCACCCAAGAATCTTGGCGCAGCCAAGTTCGGCAAACCAGATTCAGCCCTTCGTTTGGTGAATCTTGGCGCAGCCAAGTTCACCAAACCAGATTCAGTCGGGGTGACAGGATTCGAACCTGCGACCTACTGGTCCCAAACCAGTCGCGCTGCCAGGCTGCGCCACACCCCGTTTTTATTTACGGCAAGATTTATTGATCTTAGCACTACACAGAGCGACCAACGGGAGCGGGCCACTGCTCTCCGAGCGGTAGCCCTCGCATTGTTTGGCGGCTGTACCGTTGTGTGTAGCCCCTTAGGTTAGCGGAAGCTACGTGAACGAGCAATGGAGCGGTGTACATGAGTACACAAGCAGCCGGGGAGTCCGGGTGCAGGCACGGGCTTGTTTCGGTGAGGGTAGCCCAGGTTGGCGCAGCCTACCTGGGCGGCGCAGCCGCCGGAGGTTTGCTCAAGTAAAAATCTTTGAATCTTGCGCAAACTTGAGCGACCAACGGGAGCGGTCAAGCGCTTTCCGAGCGGCAGCTCGCTTTGGTTGGCGGCCCTGCCGCCCTGTGTACATAAGTACACAAAACACCCCGAACCTCTGGGCTCTTCACGACGCCCGTCAGCGGCAGGGAACTCTAGCCGGCCTCCCGCAGGCCGCCCGCGCCAGAATTCAGCAGGGCCTGTAGGCGTTCAAATTCCTCCGGATTCTTAAAATGGATGGTGATCCGACCACTCCCTTTGACGGTTTGTCGTAAATCAACCTTGGTCCCCAGTGCCAGGCGTAACTGGTCCTCCAACAGCACCAGATGGCTCTGGCGAGATTTTTTTGTTGTGGCTGGGCGTGTCTCACCGTCCTGATCAATCACCAGGAGGGAATCGCGATCGGCACTGCGAATATGTTCTTGCACGGCCTGCTCCGTGGCCCGCACGGACAACGAGTCCTGTTTGATTTGGCGTGCAAAACCGCATTGCTCCTGCTCGTCTCCTAGCGGCAACAGGGTCCGGGCATGTCCGGGCGAAATCTCTCCCGTGGCAACCATGTCTTTGACTTCCGCCGGAAGTTCCAAAAGCCGGATCAGATTTGCGATCGTCGAGCGATCCACATTGACCCGGCTGGCCAGCTCTTCCTGCGTGCATTGATACTCCTGCAAATAGCGCTGGAAGGAGCCGGCTTTTTCCAGGGCATTGAGATCTTTCCGCTGGACATTTTCCACAATCGCCAATTCGGCCATTTGCCGATCGTCTACCGCGCGGACTTGCACGGGCACGCGTTCCCAGCCGGCCAACTGAGCCGCCCGATAGCGACGCTCTCCAGCGATGATCTGAAACTGCCCCTCCACTTGCCGCACGACAATCGGTTGTAAAAAACCGTGGGTACGGATGCTATCACAGAGGTCCGCGATTTCAGCCTCTTCAAAATGCTGGCGGGGTTGGTAGGGATTGGGAATGACGACCTGCAAATCGATCCACTGCTGCCCCTGCTCGTCTTTCGTGATCAGGGGATTGGTAGGCGGCGGCCCCTGTTCGAGGCCCGCCTGGCCCTCTGCCGCCTGGGGCTCCTCCTGGATGGGACGTCCCAACAATGCCTCCAATCCTCTTCCTAAACGTCTTTCCTTAGACACGGTCCAATACCTCCTGGCAAAGTTCTAGATAGGCTCGAGCCCCGCGAGAGCGAGGCGCGTGATCGACCACCGAACGTCCATGGCTGGGCGCTTCGGAAACGGCCACATCACGTGGAATACAAGTTTGGAAAACCACCTCCCCAAAAAATTCACGCACTTCCCGATCCACTTCCGCGGTCAGTTCCAGCGCCGCGTCATACATCGTGAGCAGGATGCCACCAAATGTTAATCGGCTCTCCGGCCGGTTGATCACTTGCCGGATTACCTCGATCATCTGCGTCAGCCCCTCCATGGCGAAATACTCACACTGAATGGGCATCAGCACCTCGCTGGCACTCGCCAGGGCCGTCCGAGTAAGTGCCCCCAACGAAGGAGGACAATCGATCAGCACGGTATCAAAGGAACCCAAGCTTCCTGTCAAATGGGTTGCTAGCATGGTCGCGTGGGTAGCCGAGGATTTGGCCATGGCATCCACATCCTGGAAACTACGCGAACCGGCCAACAAGGACAAGCCTGGCTGATAGGTCTGGACAAAAGCCTCACGCAAAGGACGGCTGTCCACCAAGGCATGCCGCGCGGTGGGAGAGTGCCCGAGACCCGTTGTCGCATTGCACTGGGGATCCAGGTCAACCAGCAACGTCCGCTGCCCGGCCACTGCCAGCAACACGGCCAAGTTCAGCGAGGTGGTGGTCTTGCCAACTCCCCCTTTTTGATTGGCGACACAAATGACGCGACCCATGTGGATTTCCGCTCGCGAATTGGTAGGGAGGGCAACGTGCCGAGTTCCCAACGGCGCAGCCCGGCAAACCGTAGCACCGTAAAAATGTTATCGACTGGCAGTTGCCGTGCATCCCGTTGCACGTGAAACAATCGATCAACTTAACGCGTTTCACGTGAAACCCGCAGACTGCCCGAATTCGCATTGCGGGCCAGAGGTAGTTCTTTCAGCAGTGAATGGATCTGAACAACAGCAGAGGCAGAATACCTCTGTCGACTCTGAGCCGATGGGCGATAGCCCCGGTTCTTGTTTGCTGAGAGTTTTGAACCACGAAGAAACAACGGAAACAACGTCCACCACGAATCAACGAATCAATCAATCCCTACTCGTCGTTGCGTTGTTTCGTTGTGGTTCCTTTCCTACCACAGCAATGGCTGAGAAGTTGGTCTGTCACCTGCAGAGGCTTCCGTGCGGCGGTCGGGTTCCACGTGGAACCGCAACCAGGGTCGAAGGGGTCACAGGGTCGGGTCGAAGGCAGGGTCGAAGGGGTCAGGCACATTTTTTCGGCGGCTGTACTGGATGGCAAAAATCCAGCCTGACGCGCCAAAAAAATGAGCCAGACCCCAGTGTTACCGCAACGGATTGAATACCAACCCGCTCAAAAGCTTGGGATAGAAATAGGTGCTCTTGGCGGGCATCCGCTCCGAGGCATTGCTAATCGCCCGGATGTGTTCTAGCCGGGCCGGCATCACCAAAGCGGCCAATTCAAACCGTCCGCCGGTCCCCTGTTGGCCGGTGTGATCCCTGCCGGTCGAGTCGCCCTGCTCAAGTCCTGCGACCACCTCTTCAATCGCGCGCACATACTTGGGGGCTGGGGCACCCCCGGGGGACAAATCAGCCAACAGCGTTTCCATGATCAGGCGGTGGAGAATACTGACTCCCAGTGCCTGCCAGTCGGCACAGTGGTCGCCGGAGACCTCCGCCATCTTCTCCCGCCCAGCATCATTCAGACGCACCACCGTCCACTGTGCGTCGGCCGCCGTATACAATGCCAGAGTGCTCTGTTGGCCTTCCGCGGCAATGGTATTCCACAGCTCGAGGGCCTGACCGGGGCCTTGCCCGGAGGGGGCAGTGTCAAAACAGTCCCCTAACTTTTCCGTCAGCTCCGTCGCGGTCAGGGGAGCGAGGCCGCGGAACAGGCGGTGGGTAGGCAGCACGATCATGCCCGGGTCGCTCATGGACACACACATCATCAGCACAAAATTCGCGGGGTGCTCAGAGTCCAGCTGCTCCCCAGAGGACGCCAGCTCGGCGGCCAGCTGGTCGCGGTAATTGCAGGCGGTCTCGTAGCGGTGATGCCCATCGGCAACGTAAACCGGCTTGTTCGCCATGGCCGCCGTAACCTCGGCAATCACACGCAGGTCCGTCACGGGCCAGAGCCGATGCTTGACTCCTACGTGGTCCGTGGCTTCCAGCGGGGTCTGACCTAGGATCGCCTGCTCCAACAACCCTTGGGCCGTATTCTCCGGATCCGGGTAGAGCCCAAAAATTTGGCTCAGATTGGCTTGGCAGTGCTGCCACAATTTCAGGCGATCGGCCTTGGCCCCACTGTGCGTTTCTTCGTGCGGATAGATGCTTCCCTCACCAAAGGGCTCTAGCCGGGTGCGGCACATAAAACCACGACGAACCAATGCCTGACCTTCTTCAGTGAACTCTTGGTGATAGACGTAGACAGCCGGATCGGACTCCGCAAACAGCGCCCCATCGCGCAACCATTGCTTTAAAAATTTGGCTGCGCGGGTGTAGCGATTTTGGGCCTGATCGTCACCGGGCTCGTCCTGGCCTAAAATCAACCGGGTGCAGTTGTAGTCGCTCTGGGCATACAACTGCTCCTGCAAGGCAGTATCGATTACATCGTAGGGCGGAGCAATGACGTCGCTTAAAGAACCGACGTGGCCTAGGTCATAACGTAGACCACGGAAAGCAGCTATGTGGGGCATAGGAAGAATACTTGGGCAGATGAGAACTTACCCATCGACAGCCCAATGGATTGGCTTCGCTGGGATTTTCGATCACGCGGCAGGTAAAAACTTACCTGCCGCTCGCCTAATACCGATAGTGATCCGACTTGTACGGACCATCCACCGGCACGCCAATGTAGTCAGCCTGTTCCTGGGTCAGCCGGGTGAGGCGAACGCCCAGTTTGTCCAAATGCAGCCGCGCCACTTCCTCATCCAGCTGCTTGGGCAAACGATAGACCTGGACCTCGTAGTCCTTGCTCTTTTGCCAGAGCTCCATCTGAGCCAGCACCTGGTTGGTAAACGACGTACTCATCACAAAACTTGGATGCCCCGTGGCACAGCCCAAATTGACCAGCCGTCCCTTGGCCAAGATAATCACCGATCTGCCGCTCTCAGCAAACGTGTAGCGATCGACGGCACCGATATCTGACGGTTTGATTTCGTCCTTGGTAGCTCGCCCAGCAGCGACTTCCGCTTCCAGCCAGGCCACGTCGATTTCCGTATCGAAATGACCAATGTTACAAAGAATCGCATCATCGGCCATCTGCTGCATATGCTGGCCGAGGATGATATCCTTGTTGCCGGTGGTGGTGACAAAGAGGTTCCCCTCCTGGCAAGCCTCTTCCATGGTGGTCACTTCAAAACCTTCCATGGCGGCTTGCAAGGCGTTGATGGGATCGATTTCCGTTACCAGCACCCGACAACCATATCGTTGTAGGCTATGGGCACAGCCCTTGCCGACATCCCCATAACCACAAACAACCGCGACCTTCCCGGCCAGCATCACATCCGTGGCCCGCTTGACTCCATCCGCCAACGATTCGCGACAGCCATAGAGATTGTCAAACTTACTCTTGGTCGCGCTGTCATTGACGTTGAACGCGGGCACCTGCAAGCGACCTTCCCGCACCAGCACCTCCAGGCGATGGATACCAGCGGTGGTCTCCTCGGACAGGCCGCGGATGTTCGCCAACAGCTCGGGGAACTTATCATGCACCATCGCCGTGAGATCACCGCCGTCATCCAGAATCATGTTCAGTGGTTGCCCGGACGGAAAAGCCGTCAGTGTCTGTTCGATGCACCAATCGAATTCCTCCTCGCTCATGCCTTTCCAGGCATACACGGGAATACCAGCCTGAGCCATGGCACAGGCCGCGTGATCTTGCGTGGAGAAGATGTTGCAACTGCTCCAGGTCACCTCGGCGCCCAACTCCAAGAGCGTCTCAATCAAGACGGCTGTTTGAATGGTCATGTGCAAGCAGCCGGCCACCCGTGCCCCAGCCAGTGGCTTGGACTGGGCATATTTTTCACGCAGGGCCATCAGGCCGGGCATCTCATTTTCAGCCAAGCTGATTTCTTTGCGCCCCCAAGCGGCCAGTCGCTCAAACTCCGCGGGAGGACAATCAAGAACTTTAGAGGACACTTGGGTCTCGACTTGGGACACGGGGATAACTCCTTGAATAGGGCGGATCTGCTAGCGCGGGCATGGGGTTGGTTGGATGTGGATCCGTGCTGATATTTTTACAAAAGCTGAGCTTTTGACAACCTCTGCTGCCGTCAGCACGATGGACCGGATTGTAACGATTGTGCCGATTCTAACGAGGCAAGGCCTGCATCCGGCTTGACCGGGGGGCCTCGAACCAATGTGAGCTACCGCTCAGCAGACAGTGGCCCGCTCCTGTTGGTCGCTCCAAAATTTGACTCAAATACAACAAGTTTGGCGGCCTAAGCAGTCTAATCTGCGATGGCCCCCGAGGGCAAGTCACCCCGCGGGCCGCGTGAACTAGCCAACTTATCAGCTCAAAGAGCCAACTAGGTTTCTTGGTGAGCTGCCGCGGTGCGGAAACGGGGGCTGTTTTCTCGGGCTTTACCGGCTTCATGGAGCCCCTGTTTTCAGTTTGAGTTATCAGGCAAAGGCTTGCCGCGCCCGCGTTACAAAACGCTCCATCTGGTCTGCATCTTTCTTCCCCGGGGCTCGCTCGACCCCACTGGCGGTATCCACGCCGGCAGGCTGAACCGTCTGGATGGCCTCGGCCACGTTTGCCGGCGTAAGCCCACCGGCCAGCACCAGGGGCACGTTACCGAGCCACTGCCGGTAATCCGCCAGCGCTGACCAATTGACGGTACGGCCGGTGCCACCGTAGTGCCCAGCGACGGCGGCGTCGATCAGCAGCGCCGCCGGCTCACGCCCCACACGCCGGCAGCGGTCCAGGTCGGTGGCGATTTCCGTCGGGCCGGCCGGGCCCATGCCGCGGGCACGCACGATGGGCAGGCTGGGATCGATATCTCCCAGCAGCTCCGGCGGCTCATCGCCGTGAAGCTGCACACCCTGGAGGCCCAGACCCTGCGCCAGCGTGTTGATTTCTGCCGCCGTCGCATTCACAAAGACGCCGATCGCCGGAGGCGCATCCGGGACTATGACTTCGGCTGCCGCGGGCGTAACGTAGCGGGAGCTGCCGCGATAGAAATTAAGCCCGATCGCGTCGACTCCGAGCTGCCTTGCTGCGCGGGCGTCAGCAACCGAGGTGATGCCACAAATCTTGATCTGGAACACGAAAGAACCACTTCTGCATTTTTAGTATAGGTATGCCTGGTGCCGGCCGGTTGGGGCCGGAAAAGCCCGCTGCATCCGCCTCTCAACCGGATTTCTTGGCGAGCCGCCGCGGTGCGGAAACGGAGGCTGTTTTCTCGGGCTTTACCGGCTTCATGGAGGCCTCGTTTTCAGTTTGAGATTTTTAGCTTGCTGTTCACCGAACTATCCATTGTTTGCTTGCCCGCCAGCCCGTCAACCTGCCTCCAAATTCTGCTTGAGCCTTCAGCCAGCTTGCCTGATGTGCCGATTGGTAACAACGATACTTGAATTGAAAACAAGGCTTCTACAAAGCCCAGGGAATCGGGCACGCTGCCAGCGCCAGACGGTGCGAAAAATGGCCCTGGCTGAGGGGCAGGGACAGCGGGGTTTTCCGGCCCCAACCGGCCAGCACGAGGGATACCTGTTTTCACTTTGAGTAGCGGTAAAACACGGTTTTTATGGCGCCAGCCGACGTTCTGCGCTACTGGCCTAGCCTGCCATACCATAGCCTCCCCCTGAGAAGCCATCTAGGAACCCCCCTCCATGAGCGATCATCACACGTCCGATTCATCTGCTCGTCCGTTCATCGCAGCTCCGCAAGCCAGTCGCTATTTTCCCGCTGCAATCTTTGAGGAGTCGCGTCTGCGGATCGTCCGCTCGATCACGCGGGGGGAAGGACCGGCGCTGCTGATTGGCTCAGCCGGCAGTGGCAAAACCATGTTGGTGGAGGTGCTGGCCGAGCAATTCCAAGACACCCTGTCGACGGTCTCCGTGGTTGGCGCGCAGCTCTGTACCCGCAGAACCCTCTTGCAAATGATCCTATTTCAGCTGGGCTTGCCCTATCAGGGACTCGATGAAGGTGAGTTGCGGCTGTCGCTACTAAGCTATCTGCGCCCGGCCGACGCAGCGCCCAGGCGGCTGCTCCTCCTGGTGGATGAAGCAGAGGCCGTACCCGACCGCCTCTTGGAGGAACTGCGGGTACTCACCAATATTGCGGCAGATGGCCAGTTGCTCATCAGTCTGGTGCTGGCCGGTACTTCGATCCTGGAAGAGCGGTTTGCCGAGCCCAAGCTGGAGGCCTTTAGCCAGCGTGTGTCATCTCGGTCGTATCTCGCTCCCCTTGGCCGTGAAGAAACGATCGCTTATATCCATGCCCAAGTCGCCGCCGTTGGCCAGGATCCCCAGGCCGTATTCACACCCGATGCCTTGGAAGCCATCTTTGCCGCGACCGATGGATTGCCAAGACTCATCAACCAATTAGGCGATCAGCTGTTTTGGATGGCCAGCGAAACCGGCTACACCCCCTTAGATGCAGAAATCGTGCAACAGGCCTGGTCCGAATCGCAGCAACTCCCCGCACCGTGGAATACTTCCGTGCCGGAATCCAACAGAGAGTGTGTCGAGTTTGGCGAACTGGAGCCAACACAAACCTTCGAGCCCCCCAGCAGTGACTCCTGCGAACCGGCCGAGGGCTTGCACCCGGAACAAGATCAGCACGCACCCTCCGAGCAAGACCAGGACATGCCGGCGTCCATTCCCATCCATGCCTCGCCTTTTGCTCGAGACGCCGACTTCGCGGAACCCCTCCCGATGCACGAGACCTTGGCTGCCACGGAAAATCTAGTGCAAGAACTGGACCAACTGGAGCAAACCGCTGACTCCCCAGAAATTCCAGCGGAGGCCTGCGTCCACCCCACTGGCAATCCCTTCCTGGAAGAATTTGAATCGGAAGAGGTGGTCTTGGATCGATATTCCCAGCTGGAAACTTTGCTGCTTTCTCATGCACCCCAGGTCCACAATCTCGACGACGCGAATTTTGCGGACGACATCCAGCAGAGTGAAGTCGCTGTCGACACGGTCGACGCGGAAAACCCGACGATCGAACAGACGGCGGAAACCCTCTCCCCAAGTTTAGCGGAGCCCCAAACCCTAGCCACCACCTCCACAACTCCAGGGGATGTGGAAACGGAAGTCGAGCCAAACCTGTCCGCCCTCAGCACGGATGAGCTGCTCGTGGTCGAGGAAAACGATCAACCCGTAGTCGGAGTCGTCCCCGGCCAGCAATTCCGGCAACTCTTCAGCAATCTGTAGAGCGGGTCGGGGCGGCAAAGCCGCCCCGACCTATGCGAGCTACCGCTCGAAGAGCATTGGCCCGCTCCCGTTGGTCGCTACGGCACATGATCGCGCGCCGCCTAATTCCTCCCTGGCTGCTGCCCCGAGTACAGCAATGGGCTGGTGCGAATTTGCTACGCGTGGGTGGCATCGGTTGGCGTTAGCCTACCGATGTGACGCAGTCACAAGAGGTTTGCACTGCTTCTCGATCAAACCTCCAGCGGCTGCGCCGCCCATGTAGGCTGCGCCAACCTGGGCTACCCCCTACCCCCTTAGTCCCTAGTCCCTAGCCCCTCCCACCCCATCTCCGCTGACGGGTCAGTCCGATCCTGTCGATTTTGCCAGCTGCTTGCACCTGGCCCGCCGCTGCCCATTCCGTGGCCTATTCTTGAAGAGATATTTCGCGGGTTCACTCACGCAACGGGCACACATCGTGCGTCTTGCACGCAGCACGACTCTTACGCAGGGGCAGAGGAGATGGCAAATAAACGCATTGGGATTTTAACCAGTGGGGGTGACTGCCCAGGGCTAAACGCGGTCATCCGCGGCGTGGTAAAATCCTGCCAGCAGCTGGGATACGACTGTGTCGGGTTTCTCAAAGGTTATGAGGGACTGTACGACCCCGTCTGCTTCATTAATCTCACGCGCAAAAACACCAAAGGGATTCTCAACCAAGGCGGCACGATCCTGGGCTCCACGAACAAAGGTCGCTTCGCGGCCACCGTGGGCGTCTCGGACCGCGTCGAACTCGACCCAGAGCTGCTCCGCGGCGTGCAAACCACGGTGGATCAACTGGGCATCGAAGGCCTGGTGTGCGTGGGTGGCGATGGCTCACTGGCCGTAGCCCAGCAGTTCCATGAACACGGCATTCCGGTGGTCGGTGTCCCCAAGACCATCGACAACGATCTGTCCGCCACCGCCTTTACGTTCGGCTTTGATAGTGCCATCGAGTGTGCCACCAACGCCCTGGACCGACTGCAGACCACCGCTGCCAGCCACGAACGCATCATGGTGTTGGAAGTGATGGGACGCCATGCCGGCTGGATTGCCTTGCACGCGGGTATTGCCGGGGGTGGCGATGTGATTCTCTTGCCGGAAATCCCTTGGACTTGGGAAAATGTTTGCCACAAGATTCTTAATCGCGAAAGCCAAGGCAAACGGTTTACGTTGGTCGTGGTCGCCGAGGGGGCCGAATTGCCCAACGGCCGCAGGGTTGGTGAACGGCGGGCGGGCGCCCAAACGCACTTGGGTGGCATCGGTCAAATTGTGGCTCATGAAATTTCCTCCCGCGTCCAACGCGAAACCCGCACCTCCGTGCTGGGACACCTCCAGCGCGGCGGCGCCCCGACAACTTTTGATCGCGTCTTGGCCACCCAATACGGGGCCCATGCGGTACGACTGGTCTTGGAAGGCAAGTTTGGCGAGATGGTCTGTTATCATCCACCGGAAATTGGCAACGTCCCCATCATCGAAGCGGTGAATCAATTGCGGGTGGTCGATCGCAATGGATCGGCTGTCCAGGCAGCACGCGCCCTGGGTGTGAGTTTTGGCGATTGCAAAGCAGACGAGAGTCCCTTCGCCTTCAAGACCACCGCTCACGTCGTGCCCACCGCTGCCGACGTGGAGACGGACGCGGAATTTACGCTGGACCTGACTGCCGAAGCCCTGGAAGAAGTCGCCGCCGAAGCCAGCAGCTGAATCGCACGGGTCCGGGCAGCCCACGGTACCCGCGAGGCGGGCCAGCGCGGCCTAGCCGCAACCACCCCCGTTCGGGCTTGACCTGGGGTGCCACTGCTGGCTCGCCCCAATCCCGTTCGGCACGAAAGTTGTTGGCGATAGCAGAAAATTTTGAACCACGACGAAACAACGGAAACAACGAATCAATCAACGAAAAATTAAGTCCCTGTTCGTCGTTGCGTTGTTTCGTCGTGGTTCTTTTCTTTACTTAAATCGTAGCACGCAGACGGTTGCTCAAATCTTGTGCCGAACAGGATTGGGCTCGCCCAGCAATGGATACTGGGTACCCGCTACACACTGCTGGGCAAGCCAGCAGTGGCACCCAATCATCACACCCAACTAATAAAACCTCGGTAGTTCCAAATTTGGCCGATGAAGCCGGGGGCGAGTCAAGTGCTAGCTGCTAAAAACGTCGATTCTCGGGCGGATTATCGCCCCGGTCCCTGGTGAGAACGGGGGGAATTTGGAAGTACTGAACCTCAAGTTTTCGCCTCCAGGCGAAAGGTTTCAGGCCGCTGTTTTTGGCGACCGCGGGCACTGTGCCTGCTCACCAGACTGGCGATTGGCCGGCAGCTGCCGCGCACGACGGCGCTGGAAACTGCCAGGGCAGCTTGCTCGCTCCACGGGACCCGGTAGAATCTGGCCTAGTGTGCATGGCCTGCGGCCCACTCCATCCGCGTCTCAACCAGGTTTCGTTGTGAGCCGCCGCGGTGCACAAACGGAGGCTGTTTTCTCGGGCTTTACCGGCTTCATGGAGGCCCCATTTTCAGTTTGAGTCAATTTACTTCTGAAAGGAGGGAGTCCAGCAGATGCCTGAATCTAGCGGCCAAATCGATAACGTGATGCATGAGGACAGACTGTTTCCACCCACCGCGGAATTTGCCGGCCAAGCCCACATCAAATCGCCTGCTGAGTACCAAGCCCTCTGGGAGCAGGCGGCCGCGGACCCAGCCGCTTTTTGGGCGGAGCTAGCGCGGGAGGAACTCCACTGGTTCGAACCTTTTACCGAGGCCCTGGTCTGGAAGGAGCCGCACGCCCAATGGTTTGTGGGGGGAAAAACCAACGTCAGCACCAACTGCCTGGATCGCAACATCGCCCAGGGCCTGGGCGATCGCCTGGCCATCCTGTGGGAGGGCGAACCGGGCGACAGTCGTTCATTAACATACGCGGAACTTCAGCGTCAGGTCTGTCAGGCGGCCAACTGTTTTCGGCAACTCGGCGTCGGCCCGGGAGATGTGGTTTCGATCTACATGCCCCTGGTGCCGGAACTGGTGATCGCCATGTTGGCCTGCGCGCGGATTGGGGCGGTGCACTCGGTAATCTTTGCCGGCTTCTCCGCCGAGGCAATTGCCGACCGGAACAACGACGCCCAAGCCAAACTCCAAATTACCGCGGACGGCGGCTGGCGCCGCGGCAAGATCTTGCCACTGAAGGCCACCGTGGACGAGGCACTGGCCAAGTCACCGACAGTGGAAAACTGTATTGTGCTGGACCGGGTGCACCAAGACGTGCCGATGCAGGCTGGGCGCGACTATTGGTGGCATGCGTTGATGGCGGAGGCGGACACCGAATGTCCGGCCGCGCCGCAGGACAGCGAAGCGCCTCTCTTCATTCTCTACACCAGCGGATCCACGGGCAAACCCAAAGGCATTTTACATACCACGGCAGGATACAACCTCTACGCCAAAAAGACGTTCCAGTGGGTGTTTGATCATCAGCCCGAGGACGTGTACTGGTGTACGGCCGATTGCGGCTGGATCACGGGCCACAGCTACCTGGTCTACGGACCGCTGGCGGCGGGTGCCACCTGCCTGATGTACGAGGGCGCGCCCAACTACCCGGACGAGAGTCGTTTTTGGCAACTGATAGAAAAATACCAAGTCACTATTTTTTACACCGCCCCCACGGCAATCCGCGCCTTCATCAAATGGGGAGACCAGCACGTAGAAAAACACGATCTTTCCAGCCTCCGCCTGCTGGGCACGGTGGGGGAAGGCATCAACCCCGAGGCCTGGATGTGGTATCACGAAAAAATCGGTGGCCAGCGGTGCCCGATTGTGGATACCTGGTGGCAGACCGAGACGGGCGGCATCATGCTGAGCCCGCTCCCCGGGGCCATTGCCACCAAGCCGGGCAGTTGCACCAAACCCTTACCGGGCATTCTGCCGGCCATTGTGAACCAAGCGGGCCAACCCGTGGAACCCAATCAAGGGGGCTGGCTGACCGTAACCCACCCCTGGCCGGGCATGCTCCGCGGGATTTGGGGAGACCCGGAGCGCTATCAAGAGGTGTACTGGAGCCGGGTGCCGGGGCACTACCTGGCCGGTGACAATGCCCGCTGCGATGAAGACGGCTACTACTGGATCATGGGACGCATCGACGACGTGCTGAACGTCTCGGGACACCGGCTCAGCACGATTGAAATAGAAAGTGCCCTGGTATCCCACCCGCAGGTGGCGGAGGCCGCGGCCGTGGGACGACCCGATGATTTGAAGGGAGAGGCCGTGGCCGTATTTGTCACGGTCAAGGACGCCCAACCGGACGACCAACTCCGGGAGTCGCTGAAGCTGCATGTGCGTCATGAAATCGGGGCCTTGGCCCAGCCGGATGACATCCGCTTTACGGCCGCCCTGCCCAAAACGCGCAGTGGCAAGATCATGCGCCGCTTACTGAAAGATATTGCTGCAGGCAAAGAGACGGTAGGCGATTCCACCACGCTGGAAGATCTGAACGTGCTGACCAATCTCGGCGACGGCGACAAGTAGTCGTGGCTGCCGCATGGATTGCGAAACGGCCCTCGGTCGGCCATACTGGCGTGAGCCACTGGTCCGGTAGCTCAGTTGGTTAGAGCAGGGGACTCATAATCCCTTGGTCGGGGGTTCGAGTCCCTCCCGGACTACTTTTGTGACACAGCGCACCATCTCGCACACAATCGCCTAAGTCCGCAATTTGCAAGGGTTTGGGCGATTTCTTTTGCGCGTCGCCTGCGCTTTCTCTTTCGCACTCCTTCGCAGTCGATCGCCGCGTTTCGCGTTCTGCGCGCTGCGCCTGGCGCTGCGCGCCCTCGGGGTCCTCTACGGTCAGGTCATCGGTTCCAGTCGCTCGCAGGGCTTCGGGGGGCAGGCTATCTCCCGCCTCAGAGAGCATCGACCGCAGCCCGGCTACCGCGTCGGCCTCTTGGCCGGGGAATAGATGGCCGTAAGTGTCCATCGTTAGCGTGATGGACTGATGCCGCATCACAGCTTGAACTGCCTTAGGGTGCGCGCCGGCCTCGGTACTTACCGAAAGGGATGATAGGTGCCCGCTCCCGCCGCAGGTCATCACAGGCCGCGTGGTGAACCAATCGACCACCGCACCAGGGGCAGGGATCGGGATAGTTGCGCGGGCCTAGCAGGTAGTCGCGGTCGGTGTCAGTGATAACCTGCCAGTTCGCTTCGTTTGCGTCGGGGGATTCCTCGGGTTCCACGACTGACCCGCCAGGATTGCCAGCAGGGCCGCTTTGTGGGCCTTCATGCGGCCGGCCAGGTCGGGTGTTACCGCCGACCGGGGAGAGTACCGCAGCCGGTTCCCGTGGGCCACGATGTGGATTGATTCGCTATCTTGGGTCGACTCCTCTTTCGGCGTTTTTCGTATCCGGTTCGCCGCACGAGCCAACAATGCTGGATATACCGGATTGGGAACGATGTAGATTCCTTTGGCCGAGGTGATTTCGGCCAGGGCCGCCGTCAGCTTGTCCGCGTCGTCAAAGTAGCCGGATGCCGTGTGCGGCCAGCGGTCGCTTTTCGTGGTGGCGTTCAGCGCCCGCAGTTCGGTCACTTGGCCGTCACCAACCAGCAGTCGCACCGCCTTGACTACCGATTCCGAATCATGGAGCGGCTCCCGTGCCGTGAGGGTCATCGTTGGCCCCCTCTCTGCTCGGCAATCCACTTGCGGAGGTCATCCACAGGATAGCGGACGGACCGACCAAGGCGGATGTGCGGTATCTCGCCGCTGGCCGTCATACCCCATAGTTTTCTTGGACTGATCGCTAGGGCATCAGACACCTGTGCAGGTGTCCATAGCAGCGCGGGTCCCGAATTAAAGAAAAAGTCGTCTTGGGAGCCTGATTGATTTTCGGCATACTTCTTCTAGTTGATTCCTTTCCGCCCTGTCGCCTGCCAGCCCGGGGCTTTTTTATTTCC
>CAMYJY010000173.1 GCA_947258835.1 uncultured Pirellulales bacterium | reverse complement strand
AATAATGCGGGAATGGCGCTGAAGAGCGGCGAGAATCCAGCGGAGAGCCTGGTGCAAACGTGCTCCTTTTCTGCTGGGATCAAATCGTTACCAGCGTTGCAGCGTTGGGTGCCACCCACAAGTGTCGTCGGGACCATAAAACTGGAGCATAATTACCTTGAGACAAATTTCTCGTCAGCAGGGGTCTTCGCCCCTAACTTTCCGCGCGGGACAGACCCTCGGCAAACGCGACGCCAGCGCTTGCGGGAATAAGACTTAGCGACAATGCCCCCAGCTTCCCCGGGCGGGACAACTCCTTGACACTCCGGACAGCTCCCAGCTATACTTAGACCTACCAGAGGCGAGGCCGTCCGCTGCGTATCGTGGGCTACCGCCCAGCCGCTGATATTGCCAGCCCCAACGGGTGGGCTTCCGGCTGGGCGCGGATAAATTCCTCGCTGCCGCTCGCCCCAGACCAAGCGGTGGTAATTTTTTAGCATTGGGCTGCACGACATCCCCCGACATGTTTTTTTTATGACATGCTTTGTTCCTGCAGCAATTCACTGGCCAATCTCTTATCGGCCTTGGGCCCCGTCGCCCCCAACATAGGCCTGATGGGCGGTCTGTCCACCGGCCTAAATGCCAATGTGGGCTTGAATGCCGCGGCCAACGTCGCCCTCAATGCCAACCTAGCGGCCAACCTGTCGCTGGCGGCAAATCTTAGTGCGACGGCAAATCTGAGCGCCATGGCAAATTTGAACGCGCTGCTGTCTTTCTGCGCCAACATGCAGCTGGGCTTCGGCATCGACATGGGCGGCACGGGAGCTTTGGGGGACCTGGGAGATCTTTTCAATTCTTTGATGAACAATGCCTGGAATCAGCTGCTGGCGAAACTGCCTGTGGGCGCATTACCCGACCTCCAAGGTCTGGGCAATATTGCGGCAGCGCTCTCGCCAGCGCTCAGCGCCAATGTGAATCTCTTAGGTCCCAACCCGCAGGCAGCTCTGAGCGCGGCAGCGCAGGCAAATGCCAACGCCGCGGCAAACATGAATCTCTCCGCCAGCGCGGCGGCCAGCCTCTCCGCCCAAGTCTCCGCTGCCGCCTCTTTCAGTCCGGCACTCCTGGCCAGTTTTAATGCCGGTTTTGGCGGCCTGGGACTCGGAGGATGGCTCAACACCGTCAGCGCGAACATTGCCGGAATGCCTAATTTTGGCTCGCTCCTCACGCCCGAACTCATTCAAAAAATCCTCGATTTACTCAAAGCGCTGGAGGCCATCCAAAAGGCTTTCGGTGTGGATTTGACCGTCCCGAACGCAGGCGATCAGCTGGATCAAGCCATCGCCGAGACGGCCGACAAAACTGCCGCGGCAGCCGAATCGAAATCAAAATCGCCCAGCACGCCTCCCGCAAGTCCCAGTCGCGACCTCTCTCGGGCACTCAACTATGCCAAGTCGAAAGAATTTCAAAAAATCTACGGGCAATATGGCATTCCGGGCGTACCGTCTCTGGCCAACCTGTTGGCGATGCTGGCCAGTCGACTCATGAAATTTGGCATCCCCATGGTCCAACGTTCGCCCTGCGGTCCGCAATGCTTTTTCTTGCCGTTTATCCCACCGGTCTGCCTCTGCCCCAAAGTGGAGATGGCGGTGCCGAAGCTTCCCAAGTTAAGTTTTAGCTCGCGAGGTTCGGCCAGTGCCACGCAATCCTCCAGCTCCAGCGCGACTGCCAGTGGCAGTGCGACCAGCTCGGCCACGGCGAACACCACGGCCCAGGCTCAAACGACGGCTGCAGCCAACACGGCCTCCAATGCCCAAGCGGCTGGCACGGCGGCTGCGAGGGCAGGCATGCATATTCCTGGGTATGGGCCCGTGGGGGTCGATGCCACCGCGTCGGGTGCCGCCGCGGACTCGGCATCTTCCAGTGTCTCGGCCTCGGAATCAGCCCGGGCGTCGGCCCACGCCAGCAAAACAGCCACGGCAAGTGGGCAAGTCTCTGATTATCGGAGCCAACAAAGTGGTGTGAGGGCGGACGGCCAAATGCAAGGCAACGTGGACTTGGCCGACCCCACCGCGGCCAGTGTGGCAGGGACAGGTTCCACCACGCAGCACGCGCAAAGCAGTCAGACCACCACCAGCTCCTCCAATGTGTCCTCCTCGGAACACGTGGCCTCCTCGGCGGATACGTCTTCCTCGGCGAGCAAATCGTCTCAGGCCAGCACATCGTCCTCCTCAGCGACGTCCTCTTCAGCCTACACGCCCTCTTCCCACGCCTCCTCCAGCAAGACGTCCTCGACCAAAGAGTCTTCCTCAACCAGCCAGACGTCTTCCTCGACGCAGTCTGCCTCGGCCAGCGAGCATGCTTCCACCAGTCAGTCGTCTTCGTCCCACGAATCGTCCTTGTCTGGTGAGTCAACCACGAAGTCGGCCTCGTTAGCAGATCCGGACACGGTCAACGAGTCGTCTTCGTCATACGATTATTCCTCCACCAGCAAATCGTCCTCCTCCGACGATCCCACATCCTCGCAGGCCTCTTCCACGACCGGGAAGTCTCCGCCGGATAGCCAACAGTCCTCTTAGCAAGCGGGAGATCGAACAACGTGTTATGCATTTGCGCGCTCAAAGTGCTGGAGTTCAATCAGCGGGTGGCGATGCTCAACCAAAACCTGCTGGTGCGTTTTCCGCGTCCGCCGGTCATCCCACCTTTATTGCCCCCCCTGATGCCGGCCATCCAGGCCGGCGCTACGGGCGGGGTCGCGGCCGCCGCCAATGCGGCCGTGCAAGCCGCGGTCAACGCCCAGGCCGCCGCCGCCGTAGCGGCCGATGCGAAGGTGCAAGCGGCACTGGGGTTGGCCGCGGCCGCCAATATGAAGGCTTCGGTGCAGGCCTCGCTAGGAATCAACTTGGCTTCCCCCTCTGCCCCTTGCATGATCAATGGCTTGGCGCGATCTTTGCAGCTCAATGGCCTGCTGGACGCGCTGAAGAAACTACCGCTGGCTGCCTTGGCCAGCTTACTGCCACTGCAAGAGCTGGCGGATTTGATGAAAGACCTGGAGGCGCTGTTGGCGAAAGGCCTCGGTGCGGCAGCAGCCACCAACGCGGCCGCGGTGGCCCAGGCGGCGGCCAACGCCACGGCCGCGGCGGGTGTCACCGCCAGCGCCGCCGCCCAGGTCAATGCCTCAGTCGCCGTGGCGGCCACGGTGCAGGCCTCGGTCCAGGCGGCTTTTGGTGCCAACCTGAGCACGGCGGCAGGGGTTACGGCGGCGGCAGCCGGATTGGGTGGCATGGGAGCGAACATGGCCGCCATGCCTTCGCTGGAGGATCTGTTAAAACTATTGGCCCTGCTGCCGGCCCTGAAATTACTGGCAGCTCTGGAAGCGATTCAGCGAGAACTGGGCCCCAATCTGTTCTTTCCCGGGGGCGGAAACTCGCTGGCCTCCCTCTTAAATGCCCTGACCTCAGGTGGACTTGGTAGCATGCTCGGCGGCATGGGTGGTGCCATGGGCGGTTCGGCTGGCCTCAGCGCGGGTGCCTCGGCGGCCGTTTCGGCGGCGGTCCGTGCCGCGGCCTCCGCCTCCGCTTCTGCCTCGGCGTCTGCCACCATGACCGCCGCGGCCAGCGCTGCCGCCACGCTCAACGCAGCCGCCTCACTGGCCGGGCAGGTGCCCTCGATGAAGTCGGGGAATGCCATGATGATGCAGCTGTTAGCGATGCTGATTAAGATGTTGAAGACTATGGGCCTGGACTTATTGGCCTTCACACCTTGTAATTCAGGTTAAATAGCACGAGCCTGCCGGGTGGCCTGCAGCACGGTGCTGCAATGAGCTGACTCGACATATCAACCGCGGAGGAATCCCATGGCACAATCCGTAAGTATGGGCGCAACGATGAAATGCAGTTTTGGGGCGGCTCCGGCATCGTTGCTCGTGCCGGACCCGCGGGTCCTGGGTGAGGGACCGCCCACGGCGAACATCATGGACCAAAAGACGGGTGCCAATGTCCCCACCTTTGGCACCTGCTGCGCACCAACGCAGCCCTCCATGGTCTCCGCGGGCACGCCTGGCCCGTGTGTCCCCGTGCTGATGCCCTGGGCGCCCGGTTCGCCCACCGTGCTGGTGCGCGGCAACCCGGCACTGAATAGCGACAGCGTCGCTGTGTGCACCGCCTTTTTCGGAGTCGTCGATCTGGTGGTTCCGCAAACGACTCGGGAGATGATCCCCTAGTCATACATCCCCCTAGTCTTAATTCCCCTTAGTCTTACTGCACATCCCAACTTTTTCGTGCTGCCCGTATTTTCCGACCGCCTCCCGTGTGGTTCTGGAATAGGCTCTTAATGGCCAATGCCGCAACTACAAAAATTTGTCAACTCCAAGGGGTTCCAATGGAGCGTCTTGGTCATCATTTGCATCGCCGCCACCCTGGTGGGTATCGAGACCTACCCGGCCGCGATGGACCGTTATGGTGACACGATCACACAACTCAACAGGATTATCCTGTGGGCGTTTGTCGTGGAGGCGGTACTGAAAATGGCGCAGTACGGCCGCGGCTTTCTCCGCTATTTCAAGGATCCGTGGAATGTGTTTGACTTCGTCATCATTGGCGTCTGTTTTCTGCCAGTCAACGCGCAGTATGCGGCCGTATTGCGGCTGGCCCGGATCTTTCGCGCGCTGCGGCTGGTGACGGCCCTGCCCAAACTGCAATTGCTGGTCAATGCGCTCCTCAAGAGCATTCCCTCCATGATCTATGTGGGCTTGCTGTTGACTCTGCTGTTTTACGTCTATGGCGTGATGGCCGTGTTCCTGTTTCGGGCTAACGATCCCGTCCATTTTTGCGACCTGCAAACCT
>CAMYJY010000172.1 GCA_947258835.1 uncultured Pirellulales bacterium | reverse complement strand
AGCACCGCCGCCGAAAAAATGTGCCTGACCCCCTCGACTCCCCGCGAGCGACTGGATTGCCAACACCAGCACCGCCGCCGAAAAAATGTGCCTGACCCCTTCGACTCCTGACCCCCTCGACTCCCTGGAACGTGCAAAAAAATCAGCGGCCAAGGCCTAGTGCCCGCAGGGCCGCGTCACATTGTGTTGGGCTTTCAAACTGGATCGTTTGGATGCCAAACTGCGCGGCGGCAGTCACGTTGACCTGCGTATCATCGATGAATACCGTTTCCGTAGCCTCCAGGGCGTACTGGGAGAGCAGGTGCTCATAGATTGCCGGTTCTGGCTTGCAGAGATGGAGACGGCAGGAAATGACCGCTCCGGTAAAAAATTCCCAAAATGTGTACGTCTGTTCCAGATAGGCGATGCTGGCCAGGGACATGTTGGAGAGACAGAAGAGGGTGTGGCCTTGTGCTTGCAGCCGGTCCATGAGCTGCACGGTTTCCGGGATGAGGGTCAGTTCCCGCGGGATTTGTCGGAGCCAGGCCGCGACATCGTCTGGGGGAAGTCCTGTCCGCTGGGCGGTGCGGGCCACGGCCTCTGCTTCGGTCAGGGTGCCGCGATCCAGGGCGATCCAATCGGCGTGTTCCAGCAGCTGGGTGCGAATCAGTTCCCGAGTCACCGGGTCGATAAGAGTTTTGGCGAGAATTTCCTCGGGCTGCCAGCGGACCACAACTCCGCCGAGATCAAAGACAATATTCATTCAGAAATCACACCGAACCACGACGAAACAACGCAACGACGAACAGGGACTTAATTTTTCGTTGATTGATTCGTTGTTTCCGTTGTTTCGTCGTGGTTCAAAATTTTCTGCTAGTAGCTAGTAGGCTGGGGCGAAGCCCCACCTTTTGATGTGTGATATTTGATGTATGAGACAATCCCCGCTACAAGGTGGGGCTTCGCCCCAGCCTACAGCCGTCCCCTACATCAAATATCACTGCCGCTACTTGGTGATAACTTTCGTGCCGAACGCCCTGGCGGCAGTCCCCCGGTCCAAGCCAGGGCCAAGCTCTGCCGCCTGATCGTAGACACTAGGCGGTTGCGGCGGTTGGCGGCCAGCCGCGGTCCCTGTTGCTCCGCTGGGACCGGTCGCGGGGGTGCGAACGGAGGGGGCGCTGCTGAGCCGATTGGTCGGCGCTGCCCATGTGTTGCCTGCAGTGACGGGTCGTGGGGTTGTTGGTCGCGTCCTCGCACCGGGGTCTTGGCCTCGAATCACGGCGTTGCTGGCGACTCCATTTTCAGCCCCGGCCGGTTGGCTGGCGGCGGCGCTGGCCACGAGTTGGAGTTCCGGTCGACCGGAACGGATCCAGTCCATCCAGGCGTTTTGCAGTGTGAGTAAGTTGGCGTAGCCGTAATGCGCGGAGACGGCCCGGGGCCAGTTTTCATCTTGCAGTCCATCTTCGAGGAAGGCCAGAAATTGGCGTTTGCCCCACTGTTGGATCAGAAATTTGGTGAGCGAGTGTCCCTGGGCATACAGCGGCAGTACATTTTGCGGGTAGTCCTTCATGGCAAACATGCTGCTGAAGGGAATTCCTTGGCGACTGCGGAGAAACTCAATCAGCAGCCGCTCCTGTTTGGAAATTTCACTCACGTGTTCCACCGTGGTGCAGGCCCCTTCGTCTGCCCAGCGGGGCAGCGGACGGCGAAAATGACAGGCAAACAGCGTGTGGGTCACCTCATGCGGCAAGACCGAGTCTAAAATACGCTCGCGGGAGCCCTGGATCCGCATGTCCCAGTCAAAAACCTGTCCGCGGTCAAAGACAAAACTGGTTTCTCCGCCGGCCCCTAGTCCGGGACGCACGTAGGCCTTGATGGGACATGGTCGCGACCACGCCGGCAGCTCTCGACCCAACCACTCGCGGGCCAGTTCGCGGCGCCAGTACTCGGCCTTATCGCCGATCTCTTGGGCTAACGCCGGCGTGGGAGCCGCCACCGTAAAATTGGCCGTGCGGTATCCAGCGGCAGAGGCCGGTTGGGAAGGGAGGAGGGTTACCAAGAGGAGCGTAGCGGTAGCCGACAACGCGGCCCGCGAGAGAGGAGCTTCCATGCTCTTACACCTGAGGGGCTAAGTTGGGTTGTAGTTGCAGGACGAATCCATGTCCTACGGAATACGGTTTGCGAGCAAACCGGTGGCGGAATCTACCAGCTGGGGTAGGAAATGGCCTAGGCCATTTTCGCCGGCGGCCCCACTGTCGCGCCTAAGCCGGACGCTCTCAATAGCCCCGGTTCTTGCGCGTCTCACAGAACCGGTGCTATCGCCCATCGGCTAAGGATGTAATGGCTAAATCGCCTGGGCCGCTTTGATTTTATCCAGCAGTTTGCCCGGCGATCCCATGGCGTTGTAGCCACCATCCAGGTGCAGGATCTCGCCCGTGATGCCAGCAGACAGCGGTGACAGCAGGAAGCTGCCGCTGTGTCCCGCTTCTTCGTGGGTAATGTTTCGTCCTAGCGGGGCCATGGCCTCGTAAAGACCAAGCATTTCGTCGACGCCGGCGCCGCGGCCGGAAACGGTTTGCATGGGTCCCGCACTGAGGGCATTGACTCGCACCCCTCGAGGGCCCAGGTCGCAGGCCAAATATTTGACTACCGAGTCCAGGGCCGCTTTGCAGACACCCATCACGTTGTAGCCAGGGACCGCTTTTTCACCGCCAAAATAGGTCAGCGTCAAAATGGTGGCATTTTCGCTGAGGAGATCTTCCGCCGCGTGGGCCAAAGCGATGAGGCTGAACACGCTAATTTCCATGGCCAACTTAAACCCATCGCGGCTGGTGGCGATCGTATTCCCTTTGAGGTCTGCTGGGGGGGCGTAAGCAATGGAGTGCAGCAAAAAATCCAGCTGGCCGAATTCTTGCTGGCAGCGGTCCATCGTGGTTTGGATGTGTTCGTCGTTGGTCGCGTCCATGGGCTGGAGAAATTGGACTTGCGGGTTTCCGTCAACCAGCTTCTGCACCCGGCTCAGGTTTTTCTGGCGGGCGTCGTCCGCCTTGTCCGGCATGTAGGAAAGGCCGCAGGTGGCCCCCTCGCGCAGCACCTGATCGGCAATCGCCCAGGCAATGGACTGTTTGTTGAAAACCCCGGTAATCAGTCCTTTTTTTCCGGCAAACGCTCCCATCATTATCTCCTTCTGTGGCTGCAAGTTGGGGGTCTCTAAGGGCGGGGCAAGACGGGGTTGCCCACTGCAGCCGTGTTAAGCTGCCGTAACTGCGAAGCCACGCAGGATACCACTAGGCACGGGGCGCTGGTAAGGGGGGCAGCCGGAACAGGCTTGTTGAGGCGGGGGTTGCCCAGGTTGGCGAAGCCTACCTGGGCGGCCCCCGATCAAGCCGGGGGCAGGCTCTGCCGCCAGAGGTGGTCTCGCTGGACTGTGACTGCGTCACATTGGTAGCCTACCGCCAACCGATGCTACCCGCGTAGTCTAAGTGGTGACATCGTATGTTGTTTTAATGATGTCAGTCGCCTATGGTGTTCTATAGTCAGATTGACTCCAGAGGGTTGTTTCGTAGGTGTGGAGGATGATGGGAGGCATGTCTCAAGCTGATATGTGGCAAGACTTGATGCAGCAAGTGCTGGCGGCAGTGCATGAATGCCAGCAGGTGGACGAATTTCTGGAGCGGATATTGCCGGTGTGTCAGCGGTCATTTTCGCTCAGCGCGGTGGCGGTGGTGCGCTGCAGCCCGCCGGACTGGCAGGTCGTTAGCGCCAGCGGGGTCCAGCCGGCCGGCGTGCCCGCTGCTGTGGCCGGGGAGGCGTTGGATCGAGAGGCCGCCAGTCGTGAGGGGGCTTGGTTGGCGTTGCCGTGGGACGCGTCGCATGCGCTGTTGTTACGGGGAGAGATTGCGGCGGCGGACCGCCTGCATGTGGTCTTGGGGCAGGCATTTGCTGTGGTGCAGGCGCGGCAGCAACGGCTATGCCGGATTGATCGCCTGGAAAAAATTCTGGAGATCACCCACGCCTGGAGTCAAACCCAGTGCATGGAGGCCTTGCTGCAAGCCATGGCCGAAGCGGCGACGGAGCTGCTCTCGGCCGACCGAGCCAGTATCTTTCTGTGGGACAAAGCCAACCGGGCGCTGGTTGGTAGGCCTGCCTTGGGAGTGGAAGGGGCGGAACTGCGGATCCCCGACGATCAAGGGATTGTGGGGCAGGTCGTCCGCTCTGGTGAGCCGCGGCGGGCGGGGGGCGGAGCGGAGGACGACCAAATTGCCCGCAGTGTGGACGCAGAGACCGGTTACCATACGCAAACGGTCCTCTGCGTGCCCTTGATTGTTCCTGACGGCAAATGCTTGGGCGCCTTTGAAGTGCTGAACAAGCAGGCCGGACGTTTTAGCGAGGAGGATCAAGGGGCTTTGCAGGAGTTGGCGGCGCATGCGGCAGTCGCGCTGGCCAACACCCAGCAATTTGAGGAGTTGCTCACGAAGCACCAGCGTTTTGTGGAAGAGGCGGCTGCAGGTGTGCAGTTGATCGGCGATAGTCCAGCCATTGAGGCGCTGCGCGCGACCACCCAACGGATTGCGGATACGGATCTGGCCATTCTCATCTTGGGTGAGAATGGCACCGGGAAAGAGGTCGTCGCCCGCTGCATCCATCACCTGAGTCGCCGCCGCGATCAGCCGCTGGTGGCGGTCAACTGCGCGGCGCTTACCGAAACCTTGCTGGAAAGCGAGTTGTTTGGGCATGAAAAAGGCGCCTTTACCGACGCCCATGATACGCGGCCCGGTAAATTTGAGCTGGCCTCTGGGGGGACCCTGCTCCTCGATGAAATCGGCGACATGAGTCTCAGTGGGCAGGCCAAACTGCTGCGGGTCCTCGAGGATAAGATTGTGGTGCGGGTGGGCGGTTCCCGGCCAATCCACACGGAGGTACGGATTCTAGCGGCCACGAATCAGGACTTGGCCCAGCTGGTCCGGGAGAAAAAGTTTCGCGAGGATCTTTTCTTCCGGCTGAATGTGGTCAGTTTGGAATTGCCGCCACTCCGAGAGCGAGGGCCTGATATCCACTTGCTGGCCGAGTTTTTTCTGACGTCCTTTTGTCAGACCATGGGGCGACGGACGCCGGCGTTCTCGGCGGCGGCCAAGCAGCGATTGCTGCAGCATCGCTGGCCGGGAAATGTCCGCGAGTTGCGGAATCTGATGGAGCGGGTGGCTTATCTCTCCTCCGGCAAGCGCGTGGAGGTTGCCGATTTATCGTTTATTAATGCTGGCGGAGAGCTTACGGCCCAGGGGCACGATTTAAGTTCGACGCTGGCGGCGGCTTCGCGGGAATTTCAGCAGCAATACATCCGTCAGATGATTGAGGCCACGCAAGGCAATATGAGCCAGGCCGCCCAGCGGTTGGGACTGCATCGATCGAATCTGTATCGCAAGATGCGGCAGCTGGGGATGGATGGCTTGCGCGGGAATGACGCTGGAGAACGGCGAGAATCCAGCAGAGAGCCTGGTGCAAACTCTTCTGGGATCAAATCGTTACCAGCGTTGGGTGCCACCCTCGGTAGGGCGGCTCTGCCGCCCTACCGCCTAAGCCGTACGCAGCACGGATTCGACTTGGCGAATGGCCTCTTCCACGCTGCAGGGGCGGTCGGCGACGTGGATTTGCGCGTCGTTGCTGACCAAGCGTTCGATCTTTTTCTGGGCCGAGATCACGGTGCTATGGCTCCGCCGGCCAAAATACTCGCCAATTTCTCCCAAGGCGGAGCGGGTGTACTTTCTTGCCAGCCACATGGCCAGCATCCGAGGCTCTGCGACGGCCCGGGTTTTGCGTTGAGATTTTAAGCTCGAGGGCTCCACTCTAAAAACTTGGCACACAGCCCGCTGGATGTCGGCCAAGCGCACTTGGGGGGCATTTTGCTGCAGGTATTCCACCAACGTGGTGCGGGCCATCTCCGTGGTGATGGCCGTTTGGTGGGCCATGCTGGTTGCCAGGAGCAAATTAATGGCCCCGCTGAGTTGGCGGGCGCTGCCTGCCACCTGGCTGGCCACCAGCTGGACAACGTCTTCTTCCAGGAGCAGGCCCATTTGCGTGGCAAACCGACGGGTGATGCCGAGCCGCGTGTTGTAGTCGGGCAACTCCACTGGGATCGACAGCCCACCTGAAATCCGTGACACCAGTTCCGGACTCACCTCTTGCAGATCGCCTGGACTGCGGTCGCAGGTGAGCACGATTTGGCGTCCCCGCTCACGCAGTGTGTCGATGGTGTAGATCAGTTCATCTAAGGTGGCCCGCTTGCCTGCGAGGAAGTGGATGTCGTCAATAATCAGCGCATCCACCGTGCGGTATTTATGCCGAAAACCGGGCAGTGCCCGGCGGTCGAGCGCGGTCAGAAACTCGGTGGTGAATTGTTCGGCCGTGAGTCGCAAGGCCCGCACCTGAAAGGCAGTCTGCTTCCAGTGCCGCACCATGGCGTACGCCAAGTGCGTTTTACCGACGCCAGACGGGCCATAAAGCAGCAGAGGACCATACTGACCAAGGGCGTTGGCGACCGATTGGGCCGTGCGAAAAGCCAGCTCGTTGTTTTTTCCCTGCACAAAGTTGGCAAAGGACGAGGTCGGGCCTCGACGTGCCGGTTGTCTGCCCGCTGGGGAGGTGCCCGCCGTCATCAGGCGCGGTCGCTGGCGAACTGGACGATCACGGTCCAGGGTGGGGGCGGCCAGCAGCGGCGCGGTCGCCGCTGCCTGTTCTGCTGGGGGGCCATGGGGGGGCTGGTTGTGGTCGGCTGGTGGGGTCGTTTCTCGCGTGGCAAGATCTGCGGCCTCTGCGGCGGAGTCCGCTTGTGCTGCGTGTTCCGCCACACGGTCCGCTGCCTGGACATAATATTCGACCAGGACCCTGCCCGGCCATACAGCCTCGCAGCAAGCCAGTAGGGTCTTGTGGAGCCGGCTGCGAAGCCAGACTTTCTCAAAATCGGATGTGCAGCCAATCCTCAGCTTGCCCGTGATAGGCGTGCTGTGGGGGGCCGAGTGCCCTCCAGTGGGTGAGTTCGCTATGGAGACTTCCTGGCCATCCCCAGTCTGTTCGTGGAAGCTTGTGAACTCACGATTGCCAATCTGGCAATCGTCAGCCTGGTAAGCGATCACCGTGTGCGAACCGACCCACAGCTGATACCGCTCGCGACCCAGCCGCTGCTTTAGTCGTTCGTGCAGTACGGACAGCCTGTCCGAATCGTCCATGACTACATCCTGTAATACTAACCGTGTTCATCTGAGGGGGATCCGAGTGGGATCCACGCCACTGATTTGCAGCCGTGTTCTGTACCGGAGGCTGCCAGCCTGGCACGTTTTCTGGATGAGACCGCTTGTGTCTGTGCTGGGCCCACTCCGGCGGAACAGGGCGGATTCTAAATGTGCTAGCGTCTCAGGGTAAGCCCTTGACTTCGTTTTGTTTTTTGTCCCGCCCGCCGACGGTCTCAGTTCTCGGGTAACACGAGCATTTGTCGATCTAATTTGCCGGAAAAAACTTTCCGGCCAGCAGCGGGGGCGGTGGAAAAAATGTTGACCGATCGAATTCCCGTGCGCAGGCCTGGCGGAGAAAAAATATCATGGCAAAATCTTGCGAAAAAACGCACCTTTCTGGCGGCGAAATTACGCTGCCACAAAATGCAGGGTAGCCATTGCGAGTAGGCCGCAACAACTTGGGGCGTATCCGCGGAGCCGCCCTTTTGATTGTTCGTGCAGTTTCTGAAAAAACGGCCGGAGGCCGTTCTTTCAGAAGTAATAGATACAAGATATATGCGGAAATAATTTGAACCACAAAGACACCGAAGACACAAAGACAGGGACTTATTTTTCGTTTGTTGATTCGGGAGGGACATTGTTTCCGTTGTTTCGTCGTGATTCAAACCTCTGTGGATCCTGAGCGGCGACGATCAGCGGTGGGACGTGGGCTCGCTGACGAATCCAAGCGACGGACTTCCAGACGGGTTTGAGGCGGATGATTTTTGCTTGCAGTTTGCGTTTGCCGGGAAGGTTCAACAGCAAAATACCGATGGCGATTGCCAACAGACCTTGTCCAGGCAGCAGCAGCATGGCGATCCCGGCCTGGATCAACAGCAGCCCCACAAGGTTCTTCAAGATTATTCCCCCCCAGTGCAAAAACGGATGCTTCGTGGAGAACGGCGTCTTTGTCGGCTGGGGCCGCACAAAGTAGTCTGCCGGGATATGGACAACGATCCAAGGCAGCAGGATCAGACTGCCCACGAAAACGAAACCGGATAGCGCAGCGAGCCATCCAATCGCTTCCTGGTGTTCCTGCAAGAGGCTGGGAATGTCAGGCATGCTGGGGGCTAGGCTGTGAGGCGGGCGTAGACTTGGCGGCGGTCCCACTCTGTAAAACCGGTGGCTTGATACAGTGGCAGGGCTCGATGGTTGGCCGCATCAACGGCCAAAACCAGACGTTGTGCTTGTCCGCGGCGTGCTTGCCACAGCGCATACTGCAGGACGTGTTTGCCAAAACCTTGGCCGCGGCCGGGGGGCGCCAGCCCCATGTAGACCAGCTCCCACGTTTCTCCCTCCGCGTGCGAGGCCAGGATCAGCACACCCAGATCGTGCTGTTGGTGGCGGACAAAGTACCACT
>CAMYJY010000171.1 GCA_947258835.1 uncultured Pirellulales bacterium | reverse complement strand
GCGAGGGGGTCAGGCACATTTTTTCGGCGGCAATGCTGGTGTTACTAATCTAGTCGATCGCGCCGAAAAAATGAGCCAGACCCCGGCGTGCCGGAAATTCTCGTCTTTACTCCATGTGCCGAATCGATTTAAACTCGGCCTCTTCTGCTTCCCAGACAACAACCGAGGAACGAGCGCAATGCGTACATTATTCCGTCTGCTGGCCATCATGGGCCTGGCCACCAGCACCGGGTGCCTGTTGATTTCCGTGGCCGGCGTGGCCGCCGCGGAGGCCACGGTGTGCCCCGCGGCCGGCGCCCTCGATCCGAATTTACCCTTTTACCGCCCCGTGAAAAATCTTCAGGGGGAGTTGAAACTGGGAGGTTCCAATACCCTCTCGCACGTGGCCACCTTTTGGATTGATGGCTTCAAACGCTTTTATCCGGACCTCAACATCTCCGTGGACGTGCGCGGTTCGCGGCAAGCCGTCCACGACGTCCGCGACGGCCAGGCAGACATCGGCCTGTTAAGCCGCACTATTTTTCCGGAAGAAGTCCAGTCTTTCCGCCAGACCCACGGATTTGATCCCACGGTACTCACTCCCTGCTTGGAACGCACGGCCATCTATGTGCACAAGGACAATCCCATTCCAGGTCTGACCATCCCTCAGGTGGATGCCCTCTTCTCCCAAGAATGCCGCCGCGGAGGCGACAAACACTGTGGCACGTGGCGGCAGTTCAGCCTCTCCGAGCCTTGGGCGGGTGAGCCCATCGTCGTGCATGGACGCACTAAGGATACCGGCTCGCAGGTTTTCCTGCAGCAAGCCGTGCTGCTGGGCAGCCCTCTCCGAGAAGATCTCCAAACGCACCGCACCAATATCGAAATGCTGCAAGCGATTGCCGAAGCCCCCAACTCGATCGGTTTTTGTGGTTTGTCGTATGCCAACCCCGGGGTGCGCGCGGTCCCCCTGGCCTTTGCCGAGGGAGAAGAGTTTGTCGCCATTGACTCGGCAGCAGCAGCCCGGGGACGCTACCCGCTGGTGCGCCAGCTGCAGTTGGTGGTGCAGCACAACCCTCAGGGCGAGCTCCCCGCGCTCCAACAAGAATTCATCAAATATGTCTTTAGCCGTCTGGGACAAGAAGACGTGGTGAAAGCCGGCTTCCAAGCCATTCCCGCCCGCCCCGCGCGGCTGGCCTTGGATGCGGTGGGGCTCGGGGTGTCGCGTTAGCTGCAGTTATCTGAAAAAACGGCCCCAGGCCGCTCTCACTGAAGTCCATGGACCTGAACAAAAATAGGCTTTCCGTCATGCTGCGGCTGTCAAATTAGCCACACGATGGAGAAGCCCATGAGGAAGGTTATTTATTTTATGAATTCAACAAGAATTGTTGCCCTGGCCCTGTTCGCGGTCTTTGCGATCGGCCCGCGGGACAGCCGAGCAGTTGATTCCCGGCGCGCTGGCTCCCAAGCCCAAGACGCCCCCGCTTGGATGGACGCTGCCCAGAACTACAACAATCCCGCCACTGGACTGCAGGGGACCATCGGACCGGTCGGCCGCAATCGTCTCAGCCTGCCATCCCAAACCGCTGAGCTCGATACAGGCTGGAACAGCGCTCCCGCCTACGATCCGCTCCGCAACACCTGGAACAACGGCGCGAACAATCCATCCGATCTCCAGCAACCCACCCCTTTGCAGCAGTGGCGTTTGGGAATCTATCCCCAAAACACAGACACCGGTGTCTTAATCACCGAGGTCGTCCCCGGTTCGGCCGCGGAACGTGCCGGGCTGGAAGTGAACGACCGCATTATTAGTATCCACGGCTACCAAGTCGGTTATGTGGATGGCACGCTCTACGACTCCGGCCAAGAATTTGAACGGCATGCCGACGCCCAAGGCTGGGTGCGTTTGCTCGTCCAAAACAACCGCGACGGCAAACTGCTCAATCTGCCTGTCCAACTCGCCCCCCGCAATCAGGCCATCCGGGGCACGGTCAACTACCGGGACCGCGGCCCACTGCCCCTGGATGCCGTGATGACCGTGGAGCTCCGCGAAATCTACCAGGCCGGCAGGCCGCCCATCACCGTCGCCCGTCAAACCTTTGCCCCGGGCCGCCAGCTCCCCATTCCCTTCCAGCTGGAATACGATCCGACCCAAGTGGATACCCGCCGGCAGTACGTGCTGCACGCCAATATCAGTTCCGGTGGTCGGCAGCTGTACACATTGCGCCAAGACACCCCCGTGCTGGGAAACCAGGCGGCCAGCAACCTGCAACTGCTGCTGGACTCCACCAGCTCGATCGCCGGCGGCAACGCAAATCCCAACGACGGCCTGGCCCAAATTACCGAGTGGTTCCGCAACTACCTCGGCCGCGAACCCAGGGCCCAAGAGAGATATGTCTGGGAAGCGCACTTGGCCCGGGGGGGATCCCTGGCGGACGCGCAGCTGCAAATTCTCAGCACACCCGAGTTTTACTACCAGGCCAACGCCAACGATGCCGTCTACGTGGAACGCATGTTCCAGCTGGTGGCCAACCGGCAACCCTCGTCGCAAGAAATCTCACAGTGGCTGCAGCGACTGCAGTATCACAATCGGATTCGACCCGAGATGGCGCGGGAGTTTTTGGCCATGGCGAATCAGCAGAGCAGGCGCTAGTTGTGAGGCGCTGGGCGCTGGGCGCTAGGCGCTAGTTTGGTGTACGACGGGCTTGAAGTATGCTTCATGCCTGCAAAGTAGGCTGGGGCGGAGCCTACAGACTTGATCCCTGCGTGAATTGGAGTGCCCAGCGGACGCGAGCAAATCTCTCCTGAGCAGTAGCTGCATGGGCCGACGTCCCAGCCGCCTGGGAACATTCGGCAACTAATAGACTTCGTCGTGAGTCCCTAGTGTAAGAAGTAATATCGCTTCGTCTTCGCCGTGCTGCACGAATTCAAAGAGGATTCTCAAGTCGTAACCGGCACTGCACGACCATATACCTTCCAGGGCGCCCTTGAGTTTGTGCGTTTTGAGCCGTGGATCAAATGCATCCTCAGCCAACATGAACAAGGTCACTTCGACGACGTCAGCACGTTGTGGATGCTTCTTCAAGTAACGCCTGGCGGCGCGAATGAAGGGCGTGCTTCGGAGCAGTTCACGACTCACTGCGGATCTCGTCCAAGATATCGCTTAGGGAAGATGCGCGCGTCTTGCCGGCTTGGAACTCGGCTCGAGCCTCCGCAACCTCCTCCACGAGAATGTCTCGATTTTTTTGGGCAATTCGACGCCTCAAAATTTCCAACAAAACTTCTTGCTCGCTGACAGACAAGCTATCAGCTGCATTCACAACTTCAGAAAAGGTAGCATTTGGATGCGACATGCTTAACTCAGCTCACCTGATGGATGCCTCGTACTGAAGCGTTGCTCATGGGAATATATGCCCCTACAGCACTATTGTCTCCCCAAAATGAAAAGAAGGCAACTCCGTGTCCATCCCGAAAGGAGATTTTTTGGCACTTCCCATGAACCCAACTCGGCAGCTACGGGTCCATTTTTGCCTAGGCCGCTGGTGACATGGTGACGAGCTCGTCGCTCACGGCTTGCAGCTGCGCAGCGTCGATGGTGTGCTGCTGGGCGGCGAAGCCCACCAGCAGCGCCAGATCGCAAAGCCGGTTGATGCGTCGGGGAATGCCGTCGGCGAGATGCTGGGCCAGCTGCAAGGCGTCGTCGGCAAAAATGGCGCGTGTCGCACCAGCTGCCTGCAGGCGATGCGTGATGTAGGCGGCTGTCTCCTCTGCCGAAAAGGCCGGCAGCAAAATTTTGATGTCCAACCGCTCTTCCAGTGCCCGCTGACGACGGAGGGCCGACAACAACGGTGGTTGCCCCACCAACAACAAGGTCAGGGCCGGCTGTCCCGCCACCTGCAGGTTCAGTAACAACCGCCAGGTCTCCAGCAAGCCACTGTCTTCCAGCAGGTGGGATTCGTCCACCACAATCACGGTGTGCTGACCCCGTCGCCCGCTTTCCTCCAAGGCAAACTGCAGACGCTGCAAACTTTCCGCCACGGTGTATTGCGGCGGATCGGCAGCAGGGGTTCCCAACTGTTCGGCCAAATACACCAACAAATCGCGGGTGGACATGAGGGGAAAGACCACGTGCACGAATTTGCCCCACGTGTCTCCCAGCTGCTCACCCAACCACGCCACCAACTGCGTCTTGCCGATACCTGCCGGCCCCGCCAACAGGGCCGCTGCACGACGGCTTTCAATGGTGTAGCGCAACTTGTGCAGTGCTGCTTGCTGCGCGGGCGCGGCAAACTGAAACCGCTGGTCACTCAGCGGCTCAAAGGGCTTGGTCGCCAGCTGCCAATAGTCCTCGTACATGATGCCTCTTTTATGCGTTATCTGCCACGGCTGCGGCGGAACGCCTGTGGGCGGCCTGCGAGAGGGCGCTGGCGGGTACGGCGAGCTACCCCAAAGGTAGCCCGTAAGGGATGCCGTGCATTGGAGTACCCGGTCTCAGCGACATCACCGCCACCAGCGGCCGCCTGGTTGCCTATCCAACCCTGACAGGTCGCTCCCAACAGCTCGTGCAGCACGTTGATCGACGGGGGCATTTCCCCACCGTCACAGCTGGCCATGTCGGTAGCAATAAAACTTGTATCCAAGCGGCAATGCTGCAACAGAAGTTGTGCGGCACGGTACTGGGACGGCTCCGCGGCCGCCCCCAAATCGAAGAGGACCATGTCGTAGTGGTATCGCAACACGCCAGCAATAATTGACGTCTGAATCCCGGCGAGCAACTCCGCCGCCTGGACCACGGGCCCCCGTAACGGCAACAGGGACACACCGTCGCGGATGGAATGCAACACGGCTTCCGCCAGCGGAACCGCTCCAGCCAGCGCGTCTTCCCAACCGGTTGCGCAGACAACTTCGGGTGCAGCAGCGCACTTCACAGGTTGGTGTCCCCCCGGGGTCTGGCTCATTTTTTCGGCGCGATCGACTG
>CAMYJY010000170.1 GCA_947258835.1 uncultured Pirellulales bacterium | reverse complement strand
GGCTGATGCGGGAAGACCGTGAAAGCCAATCCCAGCACAGCCAGCCAGCAGACTCGCACGCACGCGGCGACAAGCTGCGATCGGTGACCCAGGGGCCAATCACACGGTAGGGATATCCAGCGGCCAGGGCGAGTCGCAGTACCAGGCGATTTTGGAACGTGCAGCAAGAGCCGATTCCAGAATTTTGCTGGGGGTGTCCAGCGGCCAGAGCGAGTTGCAGTACCAGGCGATTTTGGAACGTGCAGCAAAAGCCGATTCCAGAATTTTGCTGGGGGTGTCCAGCGGCCAGAGCGGGTTGCAGTACCAGAGGATTTTGGAACGTGCAGAAAACTCATCATCACCTCAATCTCGATGGAATAATTAATTGGCACGGGAAAAATCGTGGTAATCCTAAATGTATCGTAATTCGCGGCCGGGGCAGAAGCAAGGAAAGCTGGCTCATTTGCTTGTCTGGGGAGCCTGCGGTGGCACTTGGCTGCGTCCCGTGGAGAGGAAAGCTGCTGTCCCGTCCTGGCGCAGCCTGCCGCCAGCATGCCCAGCATCCGGTGATGGGACCGCGGACACCGGCGGGGCGTACTTATCGTACTTATTCAACCTGATTTTGACCGAGGAGATCAAACAGATGGTCTGCGATGGAATCTTGCTCTTCAGCAGGCGCGTCTTCCGCTAGCCGACGAGGAGCAACCAGGTCACCGTAATCCAAGCTCGTTGGTTGCGATGCTAGTGTTGCCAGGAAAAGGTCTCTGGCGACAACGACTTCATCGGCTTTTTTGTCTGCCGGCACATGCTCGCGCTGGAATCGATTTGTGGGACGTGCCTGAGATGGCTGCCAGGTCACGAGACCTGCGAGATGGGCAGGTTGATCCGCGGTTATTTCCGTGCTTTCTGAGGCCAGCTCGGTATTCTTCTGAGGGACACGATCAACCTGTGCGCTGTCCATCAGCCCAGGGTGCCCAGCGGGGGCCGGGGGGTTTGCGAGCACCAGGCTGGCGGTGGGTTCCTGGGCTGCGTCGACCTCAAGAGAACTGGTCGTGGCCTGAGCGGCGAGAGTAACTGGCGCTGCAGCCGATTCGGTTTCCACAGGCGCAGTAGGTGGAGCCGGGATTTCCGATAGTGCCAATGCACTTGTCTCCGCGGCTGGCGATGTCACGGTCGAAGAGCCATAAGCGGTTTTCCAATTCGCGAGGTCGTCCCCGTCAACATCACCATCATTATCGGAATCACCATCCGCTTGCGTGGCATTGCTTTTTCCAAAACCGAGTTGCCAGGCCAGGAAATCCAAACCATCCACGCGTCCATCGTCGTTGAAATCGGGAGATTCGATGAACGTAGTGGTCGGTGTTGGGGAAAGATCGGACTCAAACGCTCCGACATCAATGCGTTCATTGTCGACGCGGACGAAAGGTGTGCCGCGCTGATCAAACTCAGGAACATCCCCTTCATTGGCCTCGGCGTCCGGGTCCCCCGCATTGATGGCGGGGCTTTCTGGAAGAAAGGCGTGGGTAAAAGTAAATCCGCCATTCGCGATCGAGAGGGGAGCCAATCCGGGGGTGGTAATCTGAATTTGATCTCCTGGTTCGTTAAAGGCATCTAGCGACAATGCCAGACCTGTGCCGATCACGTTATAATCCAGTGAAACGAACGAGTTGGTCACTCCCACCACCGCTTCCACATCGCTGTAAGGATTGGCCAGGTCGTCGGTGGCCAGATTGCCGGCGATGATGGACGAGCCGACGTTCGTGAGGGTTGTTGTCGAGTCGGCCAGGCTGGCCACGCCACCACCGTTGCCAAAGTAGGGCACACGGTTATCGGTAATGGTGCTGTACTTGATTTCCAGCAGGCCATCCGCGTTGTAGATCCCACCCCCGTGAAGAGTTGCCGTATTGCCAGAGAGGGTTGAATTGGAGATCGACGTCTGCTGCGTTCCTAGTAAATTCGTGTCGGAGTAGAGACCGCCTCCTTTGGAATCAGCGGCTGAGGCTACGTTGTACACGATCGCGGTACTCAGGATATCGAGGTTTCCACCCGTCGCGTGGATTCCGCCTCCGTCAGTAAAAGTTCCGGAAACTTGATTGGAGTTGAGGATCGAGTCCGAAATAGTAATGTCCGCGTTGGTAGCGGCCAGGGCCCCACCGGAGGAGTTCTGCCCGTAGGTCTGATTGAGTGATGCGTTGCTACGTTGCAGATCCAGACTGCCGCCGTCCAGGAAGATAGCGCCGCCAGGTGACAGTGTGCCACGGGTGGTGTTGAATGTGAGGAAGGAGTCCAGCAGGGTGAGGTCGCTGTTCTCTGCCGCGATGCCTCCCCCTGCGGAATTTGAGCCGGCGGTGCTATTGCCGCTAATGGTTGCGTTACTCAGCCGCACGGTGCTGTCGAGAGCGTACAGGGCCCCGCCGTCTGACGCGGCGGCCGTGGCGCCATTACCCGTGAGGTGGAGAGCGTTGGCCACCAAGCTACTAGCTAGCAGGTAGAGAGCCCCGCCATGGCCTGCAGGGCTGACCGTTGTGTTGCCGGAGAAAAAGCTGTTGCTGATTTCCAGTTCAGCACCGTCTGCGTAAACGGCGCCTCCCTTGCTGCCCGAGTTGCCGGTAAAGCTGCTGTTCGAGACGGCGAGTTTTCCGCCTGTCTGTGAAACTGCTCCACCGTCTTGTGTTGATGCATTGCCGACAAACTGCAACTGGGAGAGCGTTAGGTTCTCTTGACTGACGATGCGGGCGTCCGTATCGAACCTCAGGCTATCCATCGAAACATCGAGAAGGTTTTCGCTCTGGTCATCGTCTACCGCGAACGTGACTCCAAAAAAGCGAATATTGTTATTTCCGCCGAAAATATCGACCGAATCGGTGATGTTGAGATCAGTCGGAAATACTTCACCGGCCCAGGAGGGAAGAAAAACAATGGATTCTTTGGTGGGGGTCAGGTTGGACTGATCGAGGGCGGCTGTAAAGGTCGAGAAGGCAGCCATGGGATCGGTAGGAACATCTCCCACCAGCAGCATGCCTTCCTGGGTCTCAAATGATCCAATGTCGATCCGTCCCCCACTGCCCGCGTTTTCAATGCGTTCGAAGGGGAAGTTTCTTTGGTCGTGCTCCGGGACATCACCCACACCCGCGGCGTCTCCAGGATCTCCAGCATCAACGGCGGGACTTCCCGGCAGCAGCCCGTGGGTGGGGGTCGGCCCACCCAGCCGTGCCAGCGGGGCCAGCATGGCATCGGCAAAAGTCAGGTCGCCTAGGCCAGGTGCGAATACACCTTCTGTGACCGCGTTGCCATAACCGACGAGATTGTAACCCAATGAAATGATGCTCGTGGCACCTACGGCAATATGGTCCACATCGCTGAACGTATTGCCTGAAATAATGCTGGAGCGAACTTCGGTCGTTGCCGAGAGATCGCGATAGCTGGCCAAACCGCCGCCCAGCGTGGCCGTATTTTCCGTGATGGTGCTATAGCCAATGTGCAGGGCCCCATCCCGATTGGCAAGGCCACCCCCATAAAGGGTTCCGGTGTTCCCGGAGAGGGTCGAGTTGGTAACGGTGACATCCCCGCTGTTCACGAAGAGCCCCCCACCGCTACTGGCCGCTGAATTGTCGTGAACTGTCGAGGAGTCGAGCAGCAGCGAGCCGTCCGCCACGTAGATCCCTCCACCCTCGTAGGTGCTCGCGTTTTTCTTGATGGTGATATTCGTGAGCGTGAGATTTCCGCTGGTGAAAATGGCGCCACCAAATTCTTGCACGTCTCCACCCAGCAAGACGAGATCGCTGATGGTGGCCATGTCGCTGCTGACGGTGAAGACCCGCGTGCCATCGCCGTTGTTAGCGCTGGGGGTGGGATTGTTGCCACTGGCATCGATTTCCAATTCGAAAAATGTGGGGCCCTGGATGTCAACGGGAGAGTTAACCGCCAGTGCCCCCTCCGTCAGGAGGATGGTGGGAGCTGCCGTGACGGGCGTGGGGTCGGCATTCTCATCCGGATCTGCCAGAGCGGTCGAAAAAGTAATCGTGCTGACGGTGTCCAGATCCGCAGCTCCTTCCTTGTCTGCCAATGCCAGATCGTTCTTTCGTGCCAGCTGCAGCGCCTCCCGCAGGGACAAATCAGGCACGAAAGTCAGTGTGTTGGATGGAAAAGTGCCGACCGACGTCGGCACTGCACCGAATCGCCCGTCGGTTTCATCGACCAATGTCGTGACGGCGAAGTTACTCACTTGCAGTTCCGTGGCGCCAACGTCCATACGCGGCATGTCGCTATTTACCAGATCTGCCGTACGCGAAAATCCAACACCCCGCTGGCTGAACGTGCCTTGCACGTTGTCAGGGTCCCCCCGATCAATGATGGCGTTGACGCCCAGGTCGGGGTCGACTTTGTCGAGGTCCGGCATGAATACCGGCAACACCCCACCAAAATCCCCCAGGAGCGCCACGGGCACCTCGCTTGTGGGATCATCGATAAAGAGGGTTGCAGGATCCACATTTGCCACATCGTCTGTGCCATTGGGGGGCAGTGTGACACTCCCGTTGACGGTGGTCGCCGGATGGGTCAGCACCCCCAAGACGTTGTACCCGAGACTGTTGATTTGAGGTTCGAAGGGCCTCGCCGGATTGTCTTCGTCCTCTGCGGTCATGCCGATGCTGCCGACATCATTGGCTGCCCCCCCGCTACCCGGCACGGTATTGCCAACGATGATCGAGGAGCGGATGTTGGTCGTTGCCGCTCCACTCGTCACCGTTGGCGCACCCTCCTCAAGTGCGGGATCAAAGCCCTGCGTGGCCGATCCCCCGCCATCGTCAGTGGCGAAATTGCCAAAGATAGTGCTTTGTTCGATGTTCATCGTTCCGGCAAGGTTCAGGACCCCACCGCCGTAGCCAGTAGGCTCGTCAGCGTCGGGGATGCCTTCCGCGTTGTTGCCGGTGATCGTGGAGTTGCGTATCGTGGTCGTGGGCAGGTTTTCGGTTTCATCTGCCTTGCCATTTTG
>CAMYJY010000169.1 GCA_947258835.1 uncultured Pirellulales bacterium | reverse complement strand
TCCCGCGCAGGCGGGAATCCAGTGGCAGCGCAAGTGTTTCCGTCATTCCCGCGCAGGCGGGAATCCAGTGGCAGCGCAAGTGTTTCCGTCATTCCCGCGGGAATCCAGTGGCAGCGCAAGTGTTTCCGTCATTCCCGCGGGAATGACGCAGGAGAGCGGCGGGAATCCAGCCAGAGGTTATTTTACTGCACGTGCTAATGTCGGCTTAGTTCAGGCTTTCCCTCGTGCTCAGCGCAGCGGTGCTCGTGCTCGTAATCGTAATTGTCGTTTGCATTGCACTCCGCCGAGGATTCCGCGACACCATGGAACTTCAACGCCGCACGGTAAACGTCGAGTCGATCAGAGTCCAAGATGGGCTCGGTCAGCGGAGCTGCTCTTCGATTACGATTACGAGCACCGCCGCCAGCGGCTGAGCACGAGCACGATGAATTCCATGAGCCAGAGCCTCTGGTGCTGCCATCTTGCTGGGCCGCTGGATACCCCCAGTGTGATTTTGCGATAGCCCTTAAAGTTCCCTAGAGCAGCTTACGAAAACACGGGGTTGTGATCCACGTGAAAACCAAGGGGAGCCACGCAGTGCGACCCGATGGCAGCACAACATATTTTCGAAAGTTGCTGTAGGAGTGTCAGCTGGCAAAGGACGTAACGCATGATGGCCGTTGCTCTTACGACCTGACGACTGCAGATGGCTGAAGTTTTACTAAAATTCCAGGTTTTTTGGCCACGGGCTTGCCAGGCCAGGACCAGCCGGTAAAATTAGGGAACAAACTGGGGTTCTAAGCCCAAAAAAGCGTATAACAAATTTATTTCGTGGGTTTGAGACCCAAAACAAGCTTTCAAGGAGGAAGCGAATTTCGTTTGGCCTACCGGCCCTAGAAATCTCGATGGTCGACCGCTCCCCAGCTGCCAGCGAAGCCCTGTTCCTCGGCGAATGGATCCGTTCGCTGGATGAGCGGCATCGGTTTTCACTCCCCCCCGAGATGGCGTCGCCGCTCACGGGAGATGCCAGCGAATGCCTCCTGGCCAAGGAGCGCCCGGGGTGCATCAGCCTCTGGAATCCCCACACGTGGCGCTGCTGGATGGCCGGTGGCGTGGACCTGGTAGCAGGGAAAATTACCAGCGGCCGCCTCAGTGGACGCCTAGACCAAGTGCAGCTCCTGGGAAGACTACTGTCGACCAGACACCGCCAAGTCCCGGTGGCCGGGCGTGGCCGCGTGACG
Organism: uncultured Pirellulales bacterium; assembly: GCA_947258835.1. Taxonomy (GTDB): domain Bacteria; phylum Planctomycetota; class Planctomycetia; order Pirellulales; family Lacipirellulaceae; genus Bythopirellula. The sequence continues at coordinate 3,799 of CAMYJY010000169.1, read as the reverse complement.
ATCCCGGAGAGTTTTCGAGATTTCTTGGAGGTGCAGCCAGGCGAAGACCTGATGGTCGTGGGGGCTGCGGTTTGCCTGGAGATTTGGCACCCCCGCCGCTGGAGCGCACACATCGGAGAACAGATGCCAGAGTTCCGCCAACTCTTTGACGAGTTAGCCAACTAGAGCAGACATACCATGCCCTGTGAGCACAGTCGCCTGTTAGTTATAACCCGCCGTTGTCACCCGGTCGGGATGCAAGTCACTAGTAGCAAGACTGAGGGGCCCCAGCGGTCCCAAGCAGCTCACAGGGCGTGGTGTTTTTAGCGGGCCGTGGTTGTTGCAGAAAAAATGGGGGCTGGGCCCTCAAGATGCGATCCGGAGGTGACATCACTGCGGCAAACGAGCCTCATCGCGTCTGAGCCGATGGGCGATAGCCCCGGTTCCGTGAGACGCGCCAGAACCGGGGCTATCGCCCACCGGCTCATTATGTGGTGAAAAGCCGCAGCCTACTGGCCGGGTGCCCCGGGCGTGGCCACGAACAGCATCCGCAACTGGTGCAGCAGATCGGTGAACATTCTCTCTTCGGCAGCGTCGAGATTGCCCTTGGTTTTCTGCTGCAGCATCTCCAACATGTCGATGGCGTAGCGGGCCTGGGCTGGATTTTTGGCCGTGCGTTGCGTCGCCGGGTGGGGCAGCTGCCCCAGGGCGACCAAGGCCTCCGTGGCCAGTGTGGAAACCAACATCTCCAGCGAGGCCGGAGGCATCTGCGCGGCCGCATCGCCGGGCGGAGCCGTCTCGCCAGCCCCCGTGGCCGCAGGGGTCTCTGCAGTAGCTTGCTGGAGCGATTCCCGCTCGGCGGCAACCTGGCTCTTCCAGTCTTCATCAACAATGATCTTTTTCTCTTCGCTCATCACCACCATCTCTGCAGGTTAGGAAATTAATTGACTTCACGTTCCCAAGCTATCCTGTGGTGCCATCCTTTCCGGCCGCTGGACACCTCCAATATTTCCCCGGAATTACAGTTCGGATACAGGCTCTGAGTGCGAAACCTCGGTTGGCCGTCCGTCCGCGGCAGGGCCCCCGGCGGCGGATGCCCGCGGTTCCGAGGCCGATGTTCGGCCTGGCTCGCCATGATGATGTGCGATGGCAGCCGCCACAAAGCCGGCAAACAAGGGATGTGCTGCCGTGGGCTTGGACTTGAACTCGGGGTGGTACTGCACGGCCAGAAACCAGGGATGGGAGGGAATCTCCACAATCTCCACCAAGGATTCGTCCGGGCTGGTGCCGGTGATACGAAGTCCATGGGCCGCGAATTGCTGACGGTAGGCATTGTTGCATTCGTAGCGATGGCGATGCCGCTCGGAAATTTCAGCAGCGCCGTAGGCGGCGTGGGCCAAACCGCCAGGCACCAATTTGGTGGGTTGGGCACCCAGCCGCATGGTGCCGCCAAGGTCTGTCTTGGTTTTTTGTTCATCCAACAGGCAGATCACCGGATGGCGGGTGTCTTTTTCAAACTCGGTTGAGTGGGCCTCTGCCAGTTGGCATACGTGCCGCGCGAATTCCACCACCGCGCACTGCAGGCCCAAACAAATACCAAAAAAAGGAATCCCTTTCTCGCGTGCGTAGCGAATCGCCGCTACTTTGCCTTCAATGCCGCGTTCGCCAAAACCGCCTGGCACCAGCACGCCATCCACACCGGCCAGCAGACGCTCGGCACCCTCGGACTCCAAATCCTCGCTACGAATGCGGGCCACGCGGATCTGAGCCCCATGAGCCATGCCCGCGTGGTCGAGAGATTCGTAGATCGACTTGTAAGCGTCCCGGTGCTCCGCATACTTCCCCACCACGGCGATGCTGATTTCGTGGGTCGGATTCCGCAAACCCTGTAGCAAATCATGCCACACCGTGAGATCGGGCTCGGTCGTGTGCAACTGCAGCTTCTCACAGATCAGCGCGTCCAGACGATGCTCGTACAGACTGAGGGGAACTTCATAAATCGAAAAATCTTTATCCCGCTCTTCAATCACCGCCTCCAGAGGAATGTTGCAAAACAGGCCAATTTTTTCGCGATCTTCGCGGCTGATCGGCTGCTCCGTGCGACAGACCAGGATGTCGGGCTGGATACCAATCGCCCGCATCTGCCCCACGGAATGCTGGGTCGGTTTGGTTTTTAACTCGCGGGCCGCTTTCAGATACGGCACCAACGTCAGATGCAGGTACAGACAATTTTCGCGACCCACGTCCAGCGAAAACTGCCGGATGGCTTCCAAAAAGGGCAGACTCTCGATATCACCAATCGTGCCGCCAATCTCCGTGAGCACCACGTCGACTGGCTCGTCCGCATCTTCTGCCACCTTCTGGATGACCGACTTGATTTCATTGGTAATATGCGGGATGACCTGGACCGTTTTGCCCAAAAACTCACCGCGGCGTTCCTTGTTAATCACCGCTTGGTAAATTTGACCCGTGGTGTAGTTGCTGTCCCGCGTGAGTTTTGAGTTGGTGAAACGCTCATAATGCCCCAAATCGAGATCCGTTTCACTCCCGTCGTCCAGCACATACACCTCACCGTGCTGGTAAGGACTCATCGTGCCTGGATCGACATTGATGTACGGATCCAGCTTTTGCATCCGCACCGTAAGACCTCGCCGCTCCAGCAGCATCCCCACCGACGCGCTGGTCAGGCCCTTCCCCAAAGAACTCACCACGCCACCGGTGATAAAAATGTATTTGGTCATGCTGTGCTACGAACGATTAAAGTTAATTACGAAAATTGCTGTGTCTTGAGTAGAACCACCAAGACGCCTCTGTCAAGTCTTAGCCGGTGGGCGATAGCCCCGGTTCTTGGGCGTTTCACGGAACCGGGGCTATCGCCCACCGGCTCATGGGTGGGAAGAGCTGGTAACCGCTGTGTATGAAATCACTTTCGTGGTGGGGCGTTGTTTCCGTCGTTTCGTCGTGGTTCAAATTATTTCCGTACACTCGCACTTCCCCCCATTCTAATACGCAGCCGCACCCGCGCGGAGGCCCCGTGGCCGCGCTTATTACCACCCGACTTGCCTACAGCTCAACAATACATCTGCCCCCGCCCTACTGCCGGGAAGGCGTTCACCAGATGGTTGATGGTGGGCCGTCGGCTGGGTTTGGGCCAAATGACTTCGATCACATCAAAGCGGCCAGGCGTTTCCAACAATTGGTGGGCCTTCAGAAAGGCCACAGCCGCGTTGGTCAGGCGGGTTTGGCGCTGGCTATCCACCGCGGCGGCAGGGCGGCCTGCTCCGGCCTGACGGCGGGTTTTGACTTCGACGAAGACCACCGTCTGTCGGTCCACGGCAATGATGTCAATTTCACCATAATGACTGCGGTGGCGGGTGGTGATAATTTTGTAGCCGCGCCGCCGTAACCAGCGAGCCGCCGCCTGCTCGCCGCGGAGGCCCAGGGGTGCCCCAGACCGGGGCCAACAACCCGCGCGAGTCAGTCGTTCACGCAGCCACCGGGCCAGCGACCGGGGCCTGGCGAAAAAAATTCCTGGCCGAGGCGTCAGACCGAAGGCCATCATGAGGAACTCGATGCATCATGAAAATTTCACGGCAGCATTTTGACAAATCCAGCCCTGGGGTGCCACTGCTGGCTTGTCCCAATCCTGTTCGGCACGAGATTTGGGCAACCGTCTGCGTGCACCGACGGCAATTCACTCTCTTCTCAGTCTTTCCTGTGGCAGCAAATGAACCACGACGAAACAACGCAACGACGAACAGGGACTTAATTTTTCGTAATACTTCAGCCATCTGCAGTAGGCAGGTCGTAAGAGCAACTG
>CAMYJY010000168.1 GCA_947258835.1 uncultured Pirellulales bacterium | reverse complement strand
CGACGGTGTCACGATCGAGAACATCGGCCGGGCCCTTGCCAGTTTTGAGCGGGTGCTGGTGACTGGCCCCGCTCCGTGGGATTATTACCAGCAGCTAGCCGCATTTGAAAAGGCCTATGCGGATGATCTGGAGTACTTGGACGAGCTCCAGGAAGAAGACGAACTACTGTACAACGAGTATCTGACTTTGCAGGCAGCCAGTCACGACCATCCCATCAGCGAAAGTGCCGTGCGTGGTGGCGAACTTTTCTTTAGCGACCAAACTGGCTGTACGGCCTGTCACCTGGGCGCCAATTTCACCGATGAGCAGTACCACAACCTGGGTGTCGGCCTGGAGGCGGAGGGCGACGATGTGGATGGGGGCCGTTATGATGTCACCGGGTCGGACCCAGACCGGGGTGCCTTCAAAACACCCACGGTGCGTAACGTGGCGCTGACCGCGCCCTATATGCATGACGGTTCCCAAGAGACCCTGTTGGAGGTCGTACGGTGGTACGTCCAGGGCGGGCATCCCAACGAGCACTTGAGCGACAAAATCACACCGCTCCAGCTGAGTGAACAGCAGCAGCAAGATCTTGTGGAATTTATGGCCACAGGCCTCCTCGGCGAGTTGCCTCCGGTGGAATCGGGGCGACTGCCACCCTAGTGTGCGGTCGCTAACTTAAGATCAACTGCAAATCCTCTACCGTGAGATTGCGCAGCAGGCTGGCGTCGGCTGAAATGATGGCATCCGCCAATTCGCGTTTGCTTTGTTGTAATTCGAGCACCTTTTCTTCGACCGTATCGCGGGCAATGATGCGATAGGCAAACACGTGGCGGGTTTGTCCGATGCGATGCGTGCGATCAATTGCTTGGGCCTCGACCGCCGGGTTCCACCACGGATCCAAAATAAATACGTAATCGGCCGCCGTGAGATTCAGCCCCGCGCCGCCCGCCTTGATACTGATCAAAAACAGCGGGCAATCGACATCGGTCTGAAAACGCTCGACCTTGGCCTTGCGCTGGCGGGTGCGGCCATCGAGGTACTCATACACCAGCCCCTCACGCTCCAGGTGCTGGCGCAGAATCGACAAGAGGCTGGTGAATTGCGAGAAAATAAGAGCCTTGTGTCCCTCCTCCACCACTTCGCGGACCTGCTGCAACAACGTTTCGAGCTTCGCACTCGGCTGGCCTGCCTGCTGCTTGTTGACCAACCCCACATGGCAGGCCGCCTGGCGGAGTCGCAACAAGGCTTCCAGGACGTGTATCTTGGCTTGTTTCAATCCCCGTTGATCAATCTTCTGGGCCAGCTTCGCACGATAAAAATCACGCAGCTCGTTGTACGCCGTGCGGTCCGCGGGCAGCAGATCGCAGTACAGCGTTTGCTCAGTCTTCGCGGGCAGTTCCTGCAGCACTTGCGTTTTGGTCCGCCGCAGAATAAACGGCGCCAGGGCCTGGGCCAGGTCCCGGAGGGAGTCGTGATCGCGGTTGCTGTGCGCCTTGCACAGCGCGGCAAATGCCTTGGAGTGTCCCAACATTCCCGGGTTTAAAAACTCAAACAGCGACCACAGCTCTCCCAAGTGGTTTTCGATGGGGGTGCCGGTGAGCGCCAGCCGATGGTCGCTGCGGAGTAGCCGGCATGCCTTGGCCGCCTGGCTGTTGGCGTTTTTGATCGCCTGCGATTCGTCCAGGATCACATAATCAAAACGAGTCGCTTGCAGATCTTCGATGTCGCGGCGGAGCGTGCCGTAAGTCGTCACCACCAGATGATAGTCCGCTAGTTGCCCCACCCGCTCGCGCCGGTCGCTCCCCGTATAGTCGGCCACGCGGAGCCTGGGCGTAAACCGGGCCGCTTCATCGATCCAGTTAAAAATGAGACTCTTGGGTACCACCACCAACGTCGGACGGCGGGTTTCCCCCTGTTTTAAACGCCGCTTCCGCCGCTGCTCTAAGAGTGCCAGCACTTGAATCGTTTTTCCCAGCCCCATGTCGTCGGCCAAACACCCCCCCAAGCCGAGCTTTTGTAAGCAATAAAACCACCCCAAACCTTCCCGCTGGTAGTTGCGCAGGGTGCCTTGAAAGCTCGTCGGTTCCTGCTTCGGCTGCACGCCCGTAAAAGAGCGGAGCCGCTGGCGAAACTGACGAAATTTTTGGTCGACGCGCAGCGTTTCTTGCTGCTCGGCCAGCAGCACATCCAGCAGCAGGGCCTGACTCGGCTGGAAGCGGACCTGGCCTCCCGCCGACTCCCCCAAGTCGGCCAGCGGTGCGTAGCGGCTGAGCCACTCGGCCGGTAGCATCCCGCGCGAACCGTCGCTCAGTTCGACATACTTTTCGCCCCCGCGCAAGGCCACCAAGAGCTGGGGTAAGGTGACCTCGAGGCCCTCAAAATCGATTTTGGCATCGAGTTCAAACCAATCAATCTGGGAAGTCACCTCCATGTTAAACGCGCTGGCTGTGCGATAGAGTTTCCCCTCGGCCTCAACCTGCCAGCCGCTGGCAAGCAAACCGTCCACCAGTTGCCCCAATTGCTTGCTCGAGAATTTTACGTCTACGTCCTCGCAGTCATAGCCGCTCGAATCGTAACGAGTTATCGGTCGCACGTTCCAACGGGCCAACTCCGCCAGTCGAGCCGCTTCGGCCTCAGCAGCGCGGACGACGATATGCGTCTCGCCCGCTACGGACAACACCATCCCTTGCCCGGTGCTGGTGACCGGAATTTCCTGGTCTCCATAGCGAAATGCCACTTTTGCCCCCAGTGTTTGCGTTGCCGTGGTACCACCCGACGACGGCGCAAGCACTTTTAGCACCGGCTGGGGCACCTCACACCGCTGTTGGCACCCCGAATCCGGCGGCAACTCCAGGGGCGGTGGATTACCGCGCGACCACAGCTCCTCCAAAAAGGCGTGTTGCTCGCGGTAAGGGATTTGCAGGGGAGCGGGCATCGCCAACAGCAGATGCAGCCACTCAAAGGCTCCCTCCGCAACGTCCAGCCGGGCCAGCTGCTGATCCATCAGTAGCAGACCGGTGGGCAGTGCCATCACACCGTCGGTCAGCGGGCGCCGCTGGTCGTTGCGTTGATAGTAGCCCGTTAAGCTCCACTCCTGTTGCTTGTCGTTGGCCAACAATTCCAGCCGAAATTGCCAAGCAGGACCGTCATCCCATACGAGCGGCAGGGCCTCAGAGGTTGGCAAGTCACTGTCCAGCTGCCACACCAACCGGCCCGTCGCAGCCAGGCGGGGTAGCAGCGTCTCATAAATTGTCTGCGGCAGCAAGATGGTAGTCACTGGTGAACGATAACTGCGATAACCGTATCCGTATTCGGAATAAAACGCATCCAACTGAGACAACTCGTACAGGTCCGTAAGTATCTGCCGATCGCCAGGGTCGCTCAACTTGGCAATTTCGTGGGTCGTTAGCCCGAGCGACTTGAACCTGCCGAACGTACCGTCTTTCTTGGTTTCGCGCTGCATCAGCTCCAGCACCAGGGAACCCTTGTCGACGCAACGACCCACCGCCAACACATACCATGCCTCGCGCTGCCGAGCCGAGAGTTGGTGCTGCCAGTGGTCTGCAGCAGCCTCTGATTGTACCTGCCACCCGTTCTCCAAGTGCTGGGCTATGTGAAAAAATCCGCGGAGCGCCTGCTGCCAGGCGGGAGAGGAGGTTTTTTTCTCGCGGCCCTGCCGTTGGTCGGTGTGGGTGGTTTTACTGGGAGGCAGTTGCCGGAGTGATGGACTGCGCGCGCTCTCACCGTTTGTTTCCCGGGAGGCATTTGCTTGCACCACAACACCGTCGTCCGGCGGGTCTAGGGTACCGTCAATCATTTTCAAATCGAGTCGCTGGCTACCAGCCACTCGCTGCGCGTTGCCAGTGCGGTCCATCGCCAGCAGCGTTGCCCAGAGGTGCTTGCAAGGCCAGCCTTTGCTGAAGCGCGCACACTCACAGCCGACTATGAGCCGTCCCGCGGGAAGTTGGCCCCAATCGACCGCGACTCGGTAGTAACCTTGGGAGCCCGCGACCTTCGCGATCATGCCGTGGGGTCCTGCTTGGCCCAGGTGCACCGCCCCCTGACGAAAGTACCGCTGGCCCCGCGATATGTCGCCGAATTCAAACTCGTGGTCACAACGATCGACCAGCGCCATAAACATAAAAGCGCCTCCAGGCTAGAAGTCAGAATGAACGAACGGATAAGCTTTCATTCTAAGCTTTTTACGTGGGGAGGCCAGTCAGGCGGGGCAGAGAGGAGCCGGAAAAATCGCGGCCCCCCTCATGAGCAAAAGTGCCTGGCGTGCAGGCCCTCTGGGCAAAGTTTAGCGGTTGGTGGATTCATCCCGGGTGTCGTCTTCCTGGACGACATGGGCGTCGATAATGTGGCCTTCCACCACGTTGGCTTCCCGCGGTCTGGCCGTTTCAGCGTAGTCCGGTGGGACGTTGGTGTGGATTTGCACATGCAGATGTTTTTGGACCTCCGCATGTCTGGCAAGCCACAGCTGCAGGCCTTTGCGGAGGGCATAGCGGGCAGGGGGTACCAGCAGCGCGAGCCCCACAATGTCGGTAATCACGCCCGGCGTGATCAAGAGCACGCCCGCCACCAGGATCATCACTCCATCACCGATTGCCTGGGCGATCTCACTTCACCGCGTAAAATCGCCCCCGTTTTCCAAAGTCCCGATCGGCCTTCTAGTCTACCACAAGAAATGTCGGCTGTGAAAAGCTGTCGACGCCACCTATGGGAGAGGCCTGCCCCTCATTCAGCTTCGATGCGGCAATTCGGTGTTGGTTTGCGCCAATGGCTCGCGCCTGAGCAAGAGCAAGCCGGGGAGGAGGGTCATCGCCGCCGCCGCGAAGAAGGCGACGGAGAAGCCCGCGGCGCCGACGATGGCGCCGAACAGGGCCGGCCCGGCCATCATGCCGCCGAAGGTGAAGAACAGCACGCCGCCGGTGGCGCGCGCCGATTGCTCGGGCGAGGTGACCCGCACGATCTCGGCGAGATAGATGCCGTTCCATCCCACCGCCGAGACGCCGAACAGAACGCCGACGGCGACCA
>CAMYJY010000167.1 GCA_947258835.1 uncultured Pirellulales bacterium | reverse complement strand
TTTCTCGGCGCTGGAGCTTCACAGAGGCAGGCCAGTACTTCCGAGCGGTAGCTCGCTGGCCGGCGGCCCCCCGATCGAGTCGAGGGCGGTTTCTGCCGCACTGGGAAAATCGTTACCAGCGTTGGGTGCCACCTGGGCTTGGCCCTCACATCAAATATCTCACATCTCACATCTCACATCTCACATCTCACATCTCACATCTCACATCTCACATCTCACATAAAAAGCTGTATTCCGGCCAACTACGAACGACTAGCATCCTTGGCCAGCCGGTTATTTTGTGCTGGAGCGCCACTGCCCCAGCGTTCCAGCCCTAAGACGCCGATGACAGCCACTACGGCGAGTAACAGACAGACCGTCACCTCGGCATCCCATTGCTGGGGTAAAGTGGCTTGGTAACGTTTTAGTTTCAGCTTTTCTATCGTGGGCGTGAGGTCTTCCTGAAAGGGCCACATCAAACGTAAAGACCCCAACATAAAACCGCCCAGGATGGACATCACGGGAGCATGGGCGTGCGCGAGAAGCCACTTCAACAATTTACTAAACAACACCAGGCCCGTCGCACACCCGGCGGCAAAGATGCCTAGCGACAGCAGCTCACCAGGTGCGGCTTGCAGCTTGATGGCGTCATGAATGATGCCCGTCACCACCACATACGCGCCCAACAGCCAGAGGATGTAGGCCCCGCTAATGCCCGGCAAGATCATCGCACAAATCGCCACGGCTCCGCAGCCAAAAAAGTACCAGGGCGAGTCGTGGAAACCAACTTGCTCCAGACCGACCAGCCAAAAGGCAAAACAGGCGGCCCCGGCCGCCAGTAGGCAGGCCCCCAGACCGGTCCCCAGGCCGCGTGGCCGCACCATTTTGGCCACAATCACACTCGACCCCAAAATCAGACCGAAGAAAACCGCCAAGGTGTAGTTCCGCTGATGCAGTAACAAGTGGCCCATCAGTCCCGCCAAACTGCCGATTCCCAGGACGATGCCCAACCCCAAACTCACGACAAAGCGCAAATCCACATAGCTGGCAGCCGCCTGCCATTGCCTCCCCAGCAGCAAACGCACCAACTGGCCGTCGACATGGCTGATGGCGGTGACCAGCCGTTCGTAAATCCCCAATACCAGGGCAATCGTCCCCCCGGAGACCCCCGGGATGATGTCGGCTCCGCCCATGAGAAATCCGCGGACAACTTGCACTACATCTTGAATCTGGGGTCGCATGGAGGGGCTATCCGAGTGGGAAAGGCAATTGAGATCACGTTGGCACAGCCTGCTACGGGCTGCCAGCAGCGTTTTCGGGTGCAGCAGCGGGCTCGCAGGCCAGGACCTGCTCGCTGCAAAAGCCTCATTATTATTACGCAGGACAGCCTGGCTATCCCAAGTTCCGTTGACCGCGCTTCGTTTTATCCGTAAAATTGGTTGGGCAGATGAGAACTTACCCATCGACAGCCCCATGGATTGGCTTCGCTGGGATTTTCGATCACGCGGCAGGTAAAAACTTACCTGCCGCTCGCCTTACGACCTGCAGCAGGCCGCGGGGACTTGAGTTCGCACCCACCCTTTCCGGATATCCTCGATATCGACCCAGATAGCGATGAAGTCAAACATACATCCGTAAGTCCTACATACGTTAACATCAAACTGCCTGCAAACATGCGGGCTATGGGTAGCAGATCGGAATATTACGGCCACCTCGTACCTAGCGTCGCGCCAGACGCGTGGTATTGGCTGACGACATTTTCGGATGGCGGTTCTGGACGCGCACCATGTTTTTCCCCCAGGTAGGTACCGCGTTGTCGACACGGGCAGGTCCCCGCTGGGAGTGCCTCGCACCCGCCAAGCTCAATCTCTACCTTCACGTACAAGGCCGTCGCCCGGATGGATTTCATCAGCTAGAAACCCTGATGGTCCCGGTGCGAATCTACGATCACCTCCGCTGGATACCTGGCGACTCGACCCAGCCAACAACGGGCCTCACCCTCCGCATCCGCAATGACGTACCACCGGCCCCACCGGCGACCGGGTCGGCTGCCTCCACACCACTGACAGCGGGGCCGGAGAATTTGGTGCTCCGCGCGGCCCGACTCTTGGCCGAAGCTGCGGGCTTCGTCCCCCAAGGCCGCTTTGAGCTGGTAAAACGTATTCCGCTGCAAGCCGGCATGGGCGGAGGAAGTAGCGATGCGGCAGCGACACTCCAGCTGGCCAACGCAGCCTGGCAAACGGGTTTCTCACCAGCGCAGCTGAGAGAGCTCGCTACCGAATTGGGTAGCGATGTTCCGTATTTCTTGCAGCCCTTCCCAGCGATCTGTCGGGGACGCGGGGAACAGGTCGCATCCCTCACCGGATTCCCCCACATGCATTTTGTGGTTGTCAAACCCCCGATCGGTCTGGCCACCGCGGAAGTGTTTCACCACTGGCGTCGGCACCCTACCAAAACGGCCGCAGGGTCGTTGGACGCCTTGGTAACCTTGCTGCGACGAGGCGCATTGGCCCAGGCCGCCGGCCTCATGGTCAATGAACTGGAACAGGCCGCGGCGCGGCTTTCACCCTGGATTGAACAGGCGCGGCGTGCTTTTGACGAATGCCACTGCACCGCCCGGTGCATGACAGGCAGCGGATCGGCCTTTATGGGAGTCATGCCATCGGCTCGGGAGGCCCGCCGAGTCGCTGGTTACCTGGCAGGAAAGCGATTAGGAGCGGTATGGGCTACCTCAAGCTGCTAAAGCAGCTTACCAAAATCCGTGGTTGTCGCCCCCGAGCAAACCGAGGGGAGCCACGCGGCAACACAACCACGCATTTTCGAAATTTGCTGTAAAAACCTGGGGAGACAAGTCGTGGAAATCACCGAGGTCCGTATCAAACTCATGGAAGAGCCCGGCGAACGTCTCAAGGCATTTTGCTCGATCACGTTCGACAATTGCTTTGTCATTCGGGATCTCAAAATCATTGAGGGCTCGAGCGGGCCCTTTGTCGCCATGCCCAGTCGTAAGCTCACCTTCCACTGCCCAACATGCCGCACGAAAAATCATTTGCGGGCCGGACATTGCAATCAATGCGGCAACAAGTTGCCCTCACATCAGATTCCGGTCGATCAGGATGGCCGCTCCAAGCTTTATGCCGACATTGCCCACCCCATCAATTCCTCTTGCCGTGAAATGCTCCAGCAGCACGTGATCGACGAATATCGCGAAGAAATTATTCGTGCCCAACAACCTGGTTACGTGTCACGGTATGAGGATCTGGACATCGAGGCCAGCGCCACCGACCCGGCCCCCGCCGCGGAACAAACCCGCGTCGATGCGGCTCACACCCCCCAACCAACACCTCAGGGGACTCGCCCCCCACTGAAAACGACGGGGCCTGCCTCATCACCGCCCACCTCAAAACCTCCACCGCCCGCAGGAGGCGCGTTTGGTGCGGGGATCTTCCCCGGCGGCTAAAGAGAGTCGAAGAGGTCCGGCACATTCTCCAGCCGCCCGCCTGCACAACTTTGCTCAAAGTGAAAACAGGTATGCCTCGTGCTGGCCGGTTGAGGCCGGAAAAGCCCACTTTCTCAGCCTCTTGGCCAGAACCATTTTCGAACCGCTGTGGCGTTGCAAGCGCGCCTGATTCCTCGGGCTGTACCGGCTTCAGAGAAGCCTTGTTTTCAGTTTGAGAACTTTAACAATTAGTTAAAAGTTACGCTTGCAGTGGGCCAGTAGCAGGGCTGAAGGCGGCAGCATATCTTGCCGATAACTTCCATTATCGCCAAATGCCCCAATTTATCCAAAGTTCCCTAAGCCGCTAACTAAAAAAGAGAAAGGGTCTTGCGAGCCCTCGCAAACCGGGTATACTGTACACAATTACACCATACCATGCGGCCACACAAGGAGGTGCAACATGCTGGTTTTATCCAGGAAAGAAACACAACGCATACGATTGGGAGACTCCATTGTAATTACCGTAGTCAGGCTGAGCGGCGATAAGGTCCGCCTAGGTATCGAAGCCCCCAGGGAAATGTTGGTATTGCGGGATGAACTCCAGCCCCATAGTCGCACGGCAACGCAATCCCGCGAACAGACCGCAACAGAACAGACCGCAACAGAACAGACCGCAACAGAACAGACCGCAACAGAACAGACCGCAACAGTGGAGGTGCAATTAGAGGCAGCTGGAACCGCTGCCTGATGGCTTAAACTGAGTGATCGAGGCTGGAGGGTAGAGACCGCTGGTCCGCGTACGGGGCACTTCGCCATCAGTGCTCCCCAGCTGTCGCCCTCCCCGACGGTAGCATAAACGGTGGCATAAACGGTAGCATAATCAGCCACAGGAACACGCTCTCAGAACAACCGCGCAGTCCGTCCGAAGTTGTTCCGCTGCAGTTGTTCCGCTGCACCTGGGACCGCTCACAGAAATAGGACCTACAAAAACAGGACCACTGGGCACTCGTGCCAGTGGTCCTGTTTCAATTCAAATCGCCAATCGGTGCTACCAGTCAGTGCTACCAATCGATGCTACCAGTCGGTGCTACCAGTCGGTGCTAATCGCGGGGCCGTACGGCACCGGTCAAACCACTGTAGTCGGCTCGGTCAGCATTATGCCACAAGGGGTGCCCCATCCGCACGCGTTCGGCCATCACTTCCAACTTTTCCCGTGAACCGGCCGGCGCTTGGGTCGCATGAAAGTCGCGGTCCTCGCGTGGCGCAAAGTCCTCGTCATGTCCATACTTCAAAATGGCCTCAAAAACATTCTTCAACTTTGGGTCTGGCATTTACATAACCTCCAATACTGATATTTAGACGGTAGTAACAGATTATTACCATAGCTCCTGACAAGTCAAGTTTTTTCTGGGCAGGTATTGACAATTTACCAAAACACCCAAAATAAGCTGTCAAACTGTGCGACTTGGGCCATCGCGATGGGTTAATGACCCCAGCTATTTGCGTCTCCGCAGCCCGCAAACCCCAGAATCAGCCCCATGGCCTGGAATCAACAGACCCTGCTCCTGTCACCCAAAACCAGAGGATTTCATCTCATCACCGAGGAGATCTGCTGTCACATGCCCTCCCTGGCCAACACCCAGCTGGGCCTGCTGCTAGACAAGATATCCGTGCACGTGCACATCTTCCCCGCTGCTGGCCGTGGTAACATGCTGTAGCTTTAGGGCGGCAGACATCTCGCTCAGCCCTTGCCCACCGACGGCTCCGAGCGCGGCCCGCCCCCCGACTAGCCGCGGGGCAATAAAGGCGTGCACTTCGTCAATGTGCTGCGCGTCAAAAAAGGCCCCCAAGACCCCCGCCCCGCCTTCCACCAAGACGTTTGTCAGCCGACGCTGGCCCAGCTGGTCCAACAGCGATCGCACCCGCTCGGGAGGGTCGTCACCCGCCAAGACCAAGACCTCCGCCCCGTGACGGGCTAAGCGGTCCCGATTTTTCTGGGGGGCAGAAGCTGCCACGGCCACCAACAAGGGCGCCTCGTCTCGGGTGCGAAAAAGTTGTCCGTCCGTGGCCAAGCTGGCTTGGGAATCCAACACAATGCGGCACGCCTGGCGAGGACCGGCCGGGCGCGCGGTCAGGAGCGGATCGTCGGCGACAACGGTACCACGCCCCACCACAATCGCATCCACCCGGCCCCGGAGTTGATGTACCACCGCGCGTGACTCCGGACCACTAATCCATTGACTACTCCCCGTACGGGAAGCCAGCTTGCCGTCCAAGGTCATGGCCCATTTGGCAATCACCCAAGGTTTGGCTTGGGTCATCAGCTTGGCAAAGGGGGCAATCAGCCGGGTCGCTTCCTCAGCCAAGACCCCCTCGATGACCTCCACGCCGGCTTGACGCAATTCGGCCATCCCCTGACCCGCCACCAGCGGGTTGGGGTCGCGCGCTCCGACCACCACCTTGGTCACACCGGCCTGAATCAAGGCGGCAGAGCAGGGGGGAGTTTTGCCCTGATGGCAGCAAGGCTCGAGCGTGACATACGCGGTCGCACCTTGTGCCGCCGCTCCGGCCTCCGCCAAGGCCAGGGCCTCGGCATGGGGCCCCCCAAACCGTTGGTGCCCCGCCGCGCCCACAATGTTGTCTTGCCGGACGAGCACACAACCAACCAGCGGATTGGGTTCCACCTGCCCCTGCCCCTGCTGGGCCAGCTGCAAAGCCCGCCGCATGAAACCAAGCGACAAGTCGTCTGGTCCCCGATCGCGTTGACCGTCTGTAGGCATGGGTCTCGAAAACGCTAGGGTGTCCAAATGGCGGATTTTGTATCTTTTTCCGCGGGTCCCGCGGGCGGCTGCTCATCCCCCGGTGTCCACACCGCCGCCGACTCGGCGGGCGCACCGGCGGGCGCACCGGCGGGCGCTCCCTGTGCTGCAGGCAGGGGCGGCGTCAGCCCCGCGGCGTTGAGGATCCGGTAGGTCGCTTCGCTGACACCCGGCTCGTTTAAATGCTTGGTGCGAATTTCATTGAGCATGCCCTTCACCGCCTCGGCATCGTGCCG
>CAMYJY010000166.1 GCA_947258835.1 uncultured Pirellulales bacterium | reverse complement strand
ACCAAGGCGCGGTAGGCCCCCACGCCCAGCTGGCTGCCCAACATGACGTCGAAGGCATGCGGTTTGGCACAACGCGCCTCGTAGCCTAATTGCAGGGCGTTGATTTTTCGCACCCGGCCGGTCTGCCGCTGGTACTCCTCGGCGATCAACTGCGCGAAAATGCTATGCAGGTTGATGGCCGCGATGTTGATGTGGCCATGCTCATCGCGGTTGACCCCGGCCAAATAACTGTTGGGCAACAGCTCGGCCAACCCCTCCGCAATCACGATCACGCCGTATTCTTTTCCTTCCCGCTCACGGGTCGTCAGCGTGGCCACAATCCGAGGGATGACTTCCTTCATGTTCATCACCGAGCGGGTGGTCTTCTGGCCGGTTTCCGGATTCACGGTTTCTTCATCCGTGCGGTATTTGCCCACGATATCTTCCACACTCACCACCAAGCTGGCTTCACCGGCAATGGCTACGCCATAGGCCAGCCAGCCCGCGCTGCGGCCCATCGATTCCACCAGGAAGTAGTTGCGATTGGCTTCCGCGTCGGCCAGCAGATTGCGGACTTCGCCCGCCAGGAAATCCACCGCCGTGAAATAACCGAAGGTAAAATCGATCCCCCGATAATCGTTGTCGATGGTCTTGGGCAAATGCACCACGGGAATGCGATGCGCGTCGAGCGGGAGCCGCTCCTGGTACATTTTGAACTTGTTGGCGGTCTTGAGGGTATCATCACCACCAATCGAAATTAACAAGTCCACGCCAATCGAGCGGAGGGCCTCATACACCGTCTGCAACGGGGCACTCCGCTCCGGGTCGGTGAGGTGGGAGGGATGGGAGATCATTTTGCCCGGATTGGCACGTGCGGTGCCAATCATGATGCCTTGCGAATTGCGCGTCCGGCCCAGCATTTTGTGATCGACCATCACGTAGTCCTGTCCCTCCACCAAGGGATGTTGGGAGTCGTATTCCATCAGGTGGGAGTAACCGTGCTTGATGCCGACGACTTCGATGTCATTTCGCAGAAAGGACGTGGCGGCCGCCGAAATGACGGCGTTCGCCGCCGGGGCGGGGCCGCCCGCGAAGAGAATCGCCGCGCGACGGAAATTGTGCTGCATCTTGGGGGGGCGGGATAGCGTGCTACCAGACATATTTCAGTTCCAATGGGCGTGTCTACTTGAATGGAATGTACGCACCGTACGCACATCATCGCCAGGAGCGATCAGCGGAGGCGGGACCCTAGTGGGCAAGTTCCTGCTGGCCGCGGCCCTGGCCGCTTGAGTTATTCATCATGGGAAAATGTTCGTTCCACAAAAGTGGTATCAATATTTCCCTCCACGAAGGCACTGTGGCTTAAAATTTCTTGGTGCAACGAGGTGGTGGTATGGATGCCATCCACCCGGAGCTCGGCCAGCGCCCGCTGCATGGTGCGGATGGCCTCGGCCCGTGTGGGCTGGTGTACGATCAATTTGCCGATCATGGAGTCGTAGTACGGGGGTACCACATAGCCGCTATGGGCGTGCGACTCAAAACGTACGCCAAACCCTCCCGGCACCACCAACCGGTCAATCTTTCCCGGAGATGGCTGGAAATTCTTGGCCGGATTCTCGGCATTGATACGGCATTCGATGGATGCCCCCGCTTGCGTGACATCG
Source organism: uncultured Pirellulales bacterium (assembly GCA_947258835.1). Classification (GTDB taxonomy): domain Bacteria; phylum Planctomycetota; class Planctomycetia; order Pirellulales; family Lacipirellulaceae; genus Bythopirellula. The sequence continues at coordinate 3,430 of CAMYJY010000166.1, read as the reverse complement.
TCCTGCTGGAAACCCAGAGGTTCGCCACTAGCAATCAAAATTTGCTGCTTAATTAAATCGACACCCGTGACCATTTCCGTGACGGGGTGCTCGACCTGAATCCTGGCATTGACTTCGATGAAGTAATAGTTGCCATCTTTATCAACAATGAATTCCACGGTGGCCGCGTTGGTGTAGTCGGCATGTTGGATCAGACGGCGGGCGGATTCACACATCGCCTCGCGTGTTTCTTGGCTGATCGACGTGCTGGGGCTCTCCTCGATCAACTTTTGATGGCGGCGCTGCACACTGCAATCGCGTTCCCACAGATGGATCACCTGACCGTGATGATCGGCCAGCACTTGCACTTCTACGTGACGTGGTTGTTCGATGTATTTTTCCAAATACACCGCGCCGTTGCCAAAAGCCGCTTCCGCCTCGGTTTGGGCCTGCTGCAGGGCGGATTTGAGCGCCAGATCGTTGGCCGCGACCCGCATCCCCTTACCGCCTCCGCCCGCGACGGCCTTGATGAGCACGGGAAAGCCCACCTCATGGGCAAAACTGAGGGCCTCTTCGGTGCTTTCCACCAGCCCGGCGCTGCCCGGTACGACGGGCACGTCGGCCTGTTGGGCCATCGCCCGGGCCGCGTTTTTGTCCCCCAGTTTGGCCATGGCCTCGGGGCTGGGACCGATGAAGTCAATCTTGCAGCTGCGGCAAACCTCGTTGAAATGGGCATTCTCGGCCAAGAAGCCGTAGCCCGGATGGATGGCTTGGACGTTGCCCACTTCCGCCGCGCTGATCACATTGGCGATGCGCAGATAGCTGTCTGCCGGTTTGGCCGGCCCAACGCAAAAAGCCTCGTCGGCCAGCTTCAGGTAGTGGGCGTCGCGATCCGCCTCGCTGTAGATGGCCACCGTCTCAATGCCCATCTCGCGACAGGCGCGGATCACGCGCAGGGCAATTTCGCCGCGGTTCGCAATCAGAATTCTTTGATACATTGTTCTGGGGTAGTCAAACTGAGAGGTCGGAGGGTGCGCTGGGGGGCAGCAAAACGGTCCCCATGACGCTGTCAGGCGGCACGGTCTATTGGACCTGAAAGAGTTTTTGTCCGAATTCTATCGCGTCACCATTTTCTACCAGCCGGGCCACGATCGTGCCCGAACATTCCGCCGGAATTTCGTTGAACACCTTCATCGCCTCCAGAATGCACACGACCGTGTCGTCATGGACGCGATCGCCAGGTTTCACGAACGGCGCTGCGTCCGGGCTGGCTGCCGTGTAAAACGTACCCACCATGGGGCTGGTGATGTAGTGGGCCGTGGAATCTTCTGGCTCGTCGGCCGGGCGATCGGGAACGGCAGCCGCCGCGGGAGCGACGGCGGGTGGGGCTGCTGCTGGTGGGGGAGCCGCGGTAACCACCGGTTCTTGCCCCCGCCGCAACCGGATCCGCTGATCCGACTGCTTCAGGTCAATTTCGGCCAGCTCGTGTTCGTTCATTAATTCCACGAGACGACGTACCTTGCGTACGTCAAAGACATCGCCTGAGCCGCCGTTGTTTGCCATCAATAGATTCTCCTGCTGTTTTTTGTACGATCAGCCGACGCAGCACTCTTCCAACTGCTGGGGTACCGAAGAGGTCAGCACCTCATGGCCAGTACGTGTGACCAGTATGTCGTCCTCGATCCTCACGCCACCCCAGCCTGGCAGATAAATCCCCGGTTCGACCGTGACCACCATGCCGGCGGCCAAGGGCGTTGCTTGACCTTTGCTCAACCGCGGGGCCTCGTGTACGTCGAGCCCGAGGCCGTGCCCGAGCCCATGCCCAAAGTATTTTCCGTAGCCGGCTGCGGCAATGATCTCACGGGCCGCCCTGTCCACGGTTTCCGCAGGGACCCCGGGGCGAATCTTGGCGATAGCGGCCAGTTGGGCCGTGAGCACAATCTCATATATTTTGCGTAATTTAGGTAAAATTCTACCGGTCACTAAAATTCGCGTCAAGTCGCTTACGTACAGCCCTTCGTTGACGCCCCAGTCGATTAAGGTGAAGTCGCTGGCACCCACCACCTGCTGCGTGGGGTTGCCATGGGGCAGTGCGGCCCGCGGTCCCACGCCGACAATGGGGGGGAAACTCAGCGATTTCCCACCAAAACGTCGCGCATGGAATTCCAGTTGGTTGGCAACTTCGCATTCGGTCATGTCCGGGGTCAGACTGGCGCGGACCACCTCCCAGGTGCGGCGGGCCTGGTCGCAGGCCACCCTCAAGCGAGCAATCTCCGCCGCATCCTTGAGCAGGCGTAGCTGTTCCACCCAGCCATCGGTCGCTACCAGTTCGAAATCCTCCAGCGCTTGGCAGAAGGCTGCGTGGGTGGCCACGGTGAGGGACTTTGCTTCGAAGGCCACTTGCCGTAATTTTGCCTGGGCCATAACTTTTTTGACACTGCCCAGCATCGTATGGCCCGGGCCGCGGATCTCCACTTCCAGATCCGTGACTTCCTCTTCGAGTTGGGTGGTGAAGCGCTGGTCACTGCACAGCACATCGTGCTGGGCCAAAATCAGCAGGTAGCTGTCGTCGCCGGTGAATCCCGTGAGGTAGGTCACGTTTTTGAAATTGGTGACCAGCAAGCCGTCCAGGCCCGCCTGGCGGAGGCGGCGACGCAGCTTATCACGGCGTTTGAGATATCGATTCATGGGTCCAGACGTGTGCTGACCAAGGGCGTTTCCTAACGAACGCGGCCGGGCCTTTGAAGCAAGGTGGGTTGCCACTCGGTTCCCTGGATCCGCTGCTGTTGGTCGTTACCAAATTGGACTACCAGGTGGCACAAAGCGCCCCTGCCAGGTTCCAATATCGTCTGGCGGGGGGAGGGCCGCAAGGGCAGCCTGACCGCCGGCGGAGGGGGCGTGCAAAACCTTTTGCGGAGCACCTCGGTTTCAACTATCATGGATCATGGCGGAGTTTGCGGCGAGGATTATCGACCAATGTTTCGAGTTACCCGAGAGATCCATTTTTGTTACGGTCATCGCCTGCTCAAATATGAGGGCAAGTGCCGGCATTTGCATGGGCACAACGGATGTGCCGTGATCTCGATCGAGGGCGAGGCCCTCGACGAGCGGGGAATGGTGCTCGACTTTTCTGACATCAAACGCACGGTGAGTAACTGGATCGATGAAAATTTAGATCATCGCATGTTGCTGCACCGTGAGGACCCGGTCGTTCCTCTGCTGCAGGAGATGGGAGAGCCGCTCTATCTCCTCGATGACAATCCCACCGCAGAAAATATCGCCCAGTTGATCTACCAGCAGAATCGCTCGAGCTGGGTGCCCATTGTCGAAGTGAAGCTGTGGGAAACGCCGCACTGCTTTGCGACGTACTGTCCTTAACAGGCCAGCCCCTATAAGGCGAGCGGCAGGTAAGTTTTTACCTGCCGCGTGATCGAAAATCCCAGCGAAGCCA
>CAMYJY010000165.1:5145-8515 GCA_947258835.1 uncultured Pirellulales bacterium | reverse complement strand
ACCGAGCCCACCAGCAACAGCGCCAGCAGCAATTTGATGATCAGGGGCCGCAGTTGAAAAATTTTCCGCAGCGGAATACCAGCCACTGCCGTCGCGGCCTGCTGGCTGGTCTGTTGCAGCAGGGTCCGGTTGCCCGGGCTGGCCCCTGGCATGGAGGCCTCCACGGTGGTGATCAGGCTTTCGTCGAGCTCCGGAAAATAGCGTTCCAGGAGGAGTGCCAGGCTGGTGGCGGGCAAATGGGCCACTGCTCTCAGCACAAGATAGCGGAGGGCCACGTAGAGCGCGAGTACCAGCCACAGCACCAGGGCCAGACCGCGGACAACCGGCGAGGGCTCCCACGTCCAATCCAGCAGCAGACCCAACCAAAAAGTCAGGCCGCACACCACCACCACGGTTGCCATTCCCTCCAGTCCCACGTAGAGCCTCACCAATCCACGCAAGGCGCTGATTTTGCGGCGCACCGCGGGCGGCATATTTAATGGAGGGAGAGAAACAGTGGACATCGATAGGCTACTTGGCAGGGGCAGGCGATTCTCAAGCAATTGTCGCATTGTTCACCACAGCCCGCAAGCTGGCCTGGTAGCGGCCAGCAAGGCCTTGTGCACGATCACCGTTGACGAGCTGGCATCGGTTTTCGTTAAGAGTATCCCCTAACCACTAAAGGTAGGTGAGCTGCAGCGGACTGTTTTGGCGTCGGGTGCTGCGCAATTTCTGTTGCCAAGATAATGGTCTACCTGCAAAATTATTTATTGCAGATACTTGGCAGGACTGCGTGCCGATTTGAGCCAGGCGGGGAATTCAATACATCCAACGGCGTCAGGCTGAAATGGACGCTGCCGCGGGTGGCACCCAACGCTGATAACGATTTTATCCCAGAAGAAAAGGAGCAAGTTTGCACCAGGCTCTCCGCTGGATTCCAGCCGCACTCCTGCGTCATTCCCGCATTATTCCACTTCATTCCCGCGCAGGCGGGAATCTAGACCACTGGCACTGCTACTGGATTCCCGCCTGCGCGGGAATGACTGGACCCTCCCCAATACTGCCACTAAAATCGTTACCAGCGTTGGGTGCCACCCAACGGACTGTTCCTCACCAACCGCATAATCCGATCTCCACACAGTATCCGGCGTCGTAAGATTCTGCAGGAAAACGAGACATACTCCATCTAAGCGCCGTATATTTGGGCAACGCTTTGCCGCGGCGCAAGGCATGCAACCGTTTGAGACAGAGAAAAAATTTTGGAGACAAACATGGTATTCAAGGTGCTGGGCTGTCTATTGATCGGATTTGGACTGGTGGACTGGATTGGTAGCTACGCCGACCTCGACGTGTGGATGGATTGGTTCGGCGTTCAGTTGCCAGAGCTCCTGTGGAGTCTGTCGCCCTACATTGAAATAACCCTCGGTTACTTCTTGATCAACACCGGGAACCGTCTCCAAACGGAAGCAACCGAGTCCACACCAGCTGCCTAGAGAGAGGCGCTTAAGCCAAGCGGATGAAACGCCGCAGCAGCCATTCCAAGCAGAGCGCGCCGCAGCACACCCCTAGCAGCAAACGACGGACCCACAACGTAAAACCTGGGTCGGGTGTGCCCCGCAAGGTTTTGCGCTCGGCCCGGCTGGGAAGCAATGCGCCTGCCGGGGGCAGTTGATCGTTCCCGGACAGCACGGCCGACAGGCTGGGATAGTACGTGCCTCCCGAACGCTCCGCCACGGCTGCCAGTAAGGTAGCGTTGCGCCGCGTTTGATCAAATTCCAAGTCGGGCATCACCACCTGCAGCCGCTTCACCAAATACTCGTCCAAACTTTCAGGCACCGCCAACTCAATGCGGTAAGAACCCGTCTGACCAGCTGGAAACTGCCCCACAAAATTTCCCGCACGCACAGGGTCCGCCAACAAGGCGAGGCTCTGACTGGCCCCCCGCGGACCAACCACATGGGCTGTCACCCGTTCGGCCACCAAAGGCTGGCGACTGGCAATCTGAAGCTGCGCTCGCACCACCACCTCCTCACCCGACGTATACCGGTCGCGCTGTAACAGCAGCTGCCCGCGGGTCGAATCCCGCAACATGCGGCCTTGGCTCACATGGCGAATCAGGCTGGTGTAGAGCATTTCAAAATACCCCACATCCAGTTTCCGCAGCCGCCACACCTCGCCACTGCCCATATAAAACACCCGGCCACTGCCATAAAAGTGCTCGGCCCAATACACGGGGCGCTCGGCGGACAGACCGGCATCGGGGTCGCTATAACGCCCCAGAACACGGGCCCCCCGCTTGGCACCTTTCACGGCGTAGCAACCAAACACCCCGGGAAATTCCGACCACACAGCACGACTCTCGGCCTCGGTGGCAGCCAACCACAAGTATTTTGACTGTTGGCCGTCGCGGGAGAACTGAATGGGCCAGGGAACTTGGGACCCATAAACCCCATCGTCCAGCAGGGTGACACGTTTTTGAAATTCCACCGGGTACAAACCGCGAATCTTGCCGTGCTCGGCACTTTGAATCCAACCCGCCGTGTGCACCGGACCTGCCACCACAATCAGTCCTCCGGCCTCCGCGGCCACCCAAGACTCCAGCGCGTCAACTTGCACGGCGTCCAATTGCTTCCAATCCGGGTCAAAAGCCACGAGGCAATCGTAGGGCTCCAGCTCTTCCGCGCTCCGCGGAAAACCGTCCAGGATGCGGTCGGCATCTTGGGAAATCCCTGACGGCGCGGATTGCAGGTACACGTCCACGCTGGCATGCGGGTCTCGACGTAGCTGGTTACGCAAAAACCGATAGTCTCGCGTGGCCCCATCCGCCAACAACAGCACACGGGTTTGGGCCTCCACCACTTCCATCTCCACCACGCGGCTGTTGTCGGCAGGGTTCAGGTCCTCCGAGAACCCATCCCCTCCGACGGCACGTCCCGCCACCGTTTCCTGCTGCCCAGCTTCCCGGTCGCGGGGCATTGCTGCTGTGGCTCTGAGCTCCAGCAGCAAACGCCCAACGGCGGCCGGCTCGAATTCAAACTCCACCGGCAGCACTTGGCTGGCCGCAGTCGGCGACAAGGTCTGACGGCCCACCAGCTCCCCCCCGGAGGTCGCGGCACCGGCCAGCGCGGCATCTCGCGCAAACAACTCCACCTGGACCCGGCGATTTGCCAACCCTTCCGCCTGCACCAAGCCTCGCACCTTGGTCTTGTCGTGGGGGTAGACCCGCGTGGGGGCATTTAGGTCTTGCACCCGCACGTTCCGGCGGGGGTTCGTCGAACCCAATCCTACCGTAGACACCGGAACTTGCCGCTGGGCTGCCGCTTCGGCAACGGCCCGTGGATCGACTCCCTGATTCTGCCCCCCATCAGAAAACAAGAACAGACCGGCCAGC
>CAMYJY010000165.1:0-5131 GCA_947258835.1 uncultured Pirellulales bacterium | reverse complement strand
TCGATTTCTAGCGCCTGCTCCATGGCGTCCCCCAAGCGGGTGGCGCTGCCCAGCGGTTCGAGTTGCGCCTGCCAAGCGCCAGAGGCCGCTTCCTCCGCTGCTGGGGCGTGAACCCGGGGCCAGCGCCAGATGGTCTGGAACCGCTGATCCACAGTGGCCAGCACCACATCGTGCTGGGTCCGCAAATCATCGACCAAGGAAGATTCCTGCAACAGTTGGGAGACGGCCGCCGCGCGCGTAGTCGTGGTGGTGGAATCCGCGTCGGCCACCGACATGCTTTGACTCGTATCCACCACCACCAGCACCTGCGAGTCGGTCACCTGCTGCTGATCCACGCGTTTGGTGGGATGCAAAAAAAACAAGAGCAACGCCGCCCAAGCCAACAGCCGGAGGCTAGGCAGCAGCAGCCGAAAAGCACCGGGGGCCTGTTCACGACGATACGACCAGACCACATACGCGGCCAGCACCACCCCCGCCACTGCCAAACCCAACCACACCAGACGCGGGTCATTCCAGCTGGCAAGTCGCTCCCAGTCGTACACCACCCAGCTGCCCTCCTGGTCGGCAAGTGCTGTTTGCGCTCCTGCCGCCCAGTACGGCACGGAAGGCGTCCAGCGGTCAGGAAAGACGGCCCCATCAGACGACGTGGCAGCGTGCAGCAAGAACAAGAACCAGGTGCAGAGAATCATAGCACGGCGGACTTTGCGGGAGATGGGTAGCAACCGGCCTGATAGGCCAACCACGGTTCGATGAGTAATAACAACACCAGCAAATACAGCAAGGTATCTTGCAGCTGAAAACCGGCCAGCGCGGAGGTATTGGCCTGCATCTGCCAGGCGAGCGCATACTGGTAATCGATTCCTTCCAAACGCTCCGCCAACTGTTCACGATCAACCCGCCGCAAATCCCCTTCGACAGCCGATACATTCACAGCCCGCAGCCGTCTTTCCACTTCTCCCTCGTTGGGTTGTAACTCAAACTGCCACACGCCACTGTGCAGCACGGGCCCCACCCCAACCCGATACCTGCCCGCTTCAGCCTTGATGGTTTGCACCTGCACTGCCGAGGCGGTAGGCGGCAGCAGGCGTATCTCGGGCGAATAGTCGGCTGCCTCCAATTCCAATCGCAACTCCGCCCCCACCTCGTGCAAGGCAAACTGACGCTGCGTGGCCGACAAGTGCCCTACCAGTTCGTTGGCGTACACGGGGAAGGCCGGATTGAGACTCCAATTGCTCCATGGCCCCAGGGCGGTGGGCCGCGGCGACAGCTTGGCCAAGTGGAGGACAACACGTCCTGCTCCCAGCTTTTTTTCCAGCACATAAGGAGCACCATTGCGCAGTCGGGCCAGCACGCGGGTTGTGCCCGTAGCGGGCAGCCGCCATTCCGGAGCAATCCCGTAGTAAAAATTGACGCCGATCACCGCTAAAAAACTATTCCGCTGACCGCGAAATACGCGAAATAAAGGATGCTCGCTAACACTTAAATCCGGCGTGGACGACGAACCGTCGCGGACCAATTCGGTCGGCACATCCAGCGGCACCGGCAACAGCCCCGCACCCTCCCGGTACAGCTGCTGGTTATAAAAGTCCCGCTCGACTTGAGGCCCCAAAAAAATCCCCACGCCGCCCCCGGCCCGAACATAATTTTCCAGGACGGCCACCTCGGGCGGATCCAAACGGGCCACGTCCAGCAAAAAGATCGCAGCAAATCGTCTTACCGCACGACCGACAGGCGTCTGGCGCTGCCTTCCCTGCTGGCCGCTGGCCCCCTCCAACGCGGTGCTGGAATAGGCTTTCAGCTTTTCATGCTGACGCAAAAACTGGGGACGTTCAATCTGAGGACTCCAGCCGGGTTGGCTCAGGCCTCCGGGGTCCAGGGCCGTGCGGAGATAGTAACCATCATCCCCCTCACGGGAGCCGTCGATCAGCAACACGGGAAATTTCGCCGGCACGTGGCAGGCGAAGTACCGCACGTTATCGGTTGCTAACGCGTCGCTGGCTAAACGTGCCTGCAACTGATGCCCACCGGCAGTCGGGAAAATCGTGCGGAAACGTCGCGTCACGGACTGGCCTGCCGGAATCTCGTCCCAGGCCACCGCCGGCAAACGCTGGCCATCTTGCAACAGGTCCACCACAACGGCCGTCGCCGGCTGCTCCCCAAAATTGGTGATCTCCAACTCCATCCACGTTTCCACACCTGCCGCCCGCAGCCCGGACTCAGGAGCCAAACGGGTAATCGCCAAATTCGGGCGGGTCCGATCCACACACTGGATCAAATGCAGTTGCGCTACCTGACGGGCAAGCTGGCCCAAGGCTTGCACCACCTCGGTTTCGGGCTGCCATTGCCAGTCACGATAATCTGAGACCAGGTAGGCAATGCGGGTTTCGTCCGCGGCAGCCGTGGGTAGTCCCAGCGCCGCCCGCAGGGCCTCCAGAGGACCACGGTCGGTCTCCGAAACCGACAAGTGCCGCAAGCGCTCCGCCACGGTTTCCAGATGTTGGCGATCCAAGTCGTGCGCGAATTGATCCGCCTGGGCACCGGGAGTCAAGTCGGCGGCCTCGGAAAACCGCAGCAACGTTAGTTTTTGACGGCCCGCCTGCTGGGTGGCTTGGTCCAGTACCACCTGCACCACCCGCTGGGCCTCTTCCAAAGCCGTGGTGTCGTCCCACTGGTCCGCCATCGAAAAGCTATCGTCCAGCAGAATGACATGGTGCGTCGCGCCTTTCCCCAACAAGCGGCCCCAGGCGGACCGCAGCACGGGGCCGGCCAGCATCAACACCACGGCAGCAATGACGGTCGTCCGCGCCAGCAGCAGCAGGAATTGTCGCAGCAGGATCCATTTCCGATTACGGCGTTGGCTGACCAGCAAGAAATCCATCGCCGCCCAGGACACGTGCTGCTGGCGGCGCAGCTGAATCAAGTGAATCACCAGTGGCAGACCCACCAGCGGCAGCCCGATTGCCAACAGCGATGGAAACAGAAAAGTCACCTGACATTTCTCCGGCGGGCTTCACGACGACACAAAAAGGCCGCCAGCGCTGCATCAAAGGGTTGGCTGGTCCGCACCAGCGCGTAATCCACCGCATCCCGGGCACAGCCCCGCCGCAACGTGGTAAGAAATTCTTCCAGAGCTTGGAGATACCCCGCACGGAGTGTGCGGGGATGGCAGTTGACGTGCCGGGGCAGCTCCAAGCCTTCGAAACGGGTCGGCCCGTCAAAAGGAAAATCCAATTCGTCGTCGTCCAACACCTGCAGCACCAGCACGTCATGCCCTCGCTGACGCAAAGTCCGCAACCCCCGCAAGGTCGATTCCGGCGCCGCCAGCAAATCGGAAATCACCACCATCAAGCCGCGCCGCGCGCTGGTTTCGGCAACTTCTTGAAAAATGGCCCCCGCATCGGTCTTGTGGTCCGGCTGATGGGCATCCAGGCACCCGACAATTCCCGCCAGCGCGGCGGGCACATTGCGCATGGGAGTGCGGTCCCGAATGGTATCGGCAAAGGTCAGCGCGGCGACCGAATCGTGCTGCTTGAATAACAAATACGCCAAGCTCGTCGCCAGTGTGGCCGCGTAATCATATTTATTCAGCGGGCCTTGACCATAAGCCATGCTGGCGGAAACATCGACCAACAGCGTGCAGCGGAGATTGGTATCTTCTTCAAATTGCTTGACGTAGAGCCGGTCTTGCTTGGCCCACACCTTCCAGTCCACATGGCGCAAGTCGTCGCCTGGGGCGTACTGGCGGTGCTGCAAGAATTCAACCGATTGACCAAAATAAGGGCTGCGGTGCATACCACTGAGCACACCTTCGACAATGTGCCGGGCCCGCAACTCCAATCGGCCGATCCGGCGAACGGCTTCAGGATGCAAATATTGCTTGGAAGCGGGCGTCATGGGCCAAGGCATCCTCCTGTGTGGGCGTCGACTCCAGCAAGGAATCGATAATCTGATCCGAAGTCACGCCGTCGCTAGCCGCGGCAAAATTTACCACGATGCGATGCCGCAGGACAGGTTTGGCCAGCGCTTGAATATCTTCGATCGTGACATGCGGTCGACCGAGCATCAAGGCCCGCGCCTTCGCTCCCACAATCAAAAACTGCACCGCACGCGGGCCCGCCCCCCAAGCCAGGTGCTGCGACACGACCTCCGGCACGTGCCCTTCGCCCACGCGGGTTTGCCGGACCAGGGCCAGCGTATAGCGGACCAAATGGTCACTTACCGGCACGTCACGCACGAGATTCTGCAGCGCGACAATCTCCTCGGGAGAAACTACGGGCAAAATCGAATCGGTACGGTTGATCGTCGTCCGGCGAGCCACCTCAAACTCCTCCGCGAAGGACGGATAGGTCACCAACACCTTCAACATAAAACGGTCTTGCTGGGCTTCCGGTAAGGCGTAGGTGCCTTCCTGCTCGATGGGATTTTGGGTGGCCAGCACAAAGAAGGGATCGGCCAACTGATGCCGGACGCGGCCCACCGTGACTTGCCGTTCCTGCATGGCTTCCAACAAAGCCGCCTGGGTTTTGGGGGGCGTTCGATTGATTTCATCTGCCAAGACCACATGAGAAAATAAGGGGCCCTCCAAAAAACGCATCTCGCGCTGGCCGGTGGAACGATTTTCTTCGATGATGTCGGTCCCTGTGATGTCGGCCGGCATCAGATCGGGCGTGAATTGAATCCGACTGAAAGAGAGATTGAGGGTGCGGGCCAAAGTACTGATCAACAGCGTTTTGGCCAATCCCGGGACTCCTTCCAGCAGGCAGTGCCCTTGGCCAAACAGGCAGATGAGCAGTTGATCAATGACCTCGTCCTGCCCCACCACCACCTGCCTGAGCTGCTGGCGAATCCCCGTAACAGCCGTGGCGAGCCGGTCGATTAATTCTGAACCCGCGGGGGTGTGTTCCGTCTGTGTCATGGAAGTTGTCCCGGATGGTGGAAGGCGCTAGGCGCTGGGCGCTGGGCGCTAGGGATTAGGGGGTAGGAAGTTTACCTTTGGTAAATTGGTAGGTAGGCGTTTTCTAGCTGGAGGATGATCAGGTTGAGGGATGTCGTATATACGGGACCAATAAAACCTTCTTTCCAAACCGAGACCGTGGTGTCTCCAATCTGGAGTGGCACTGCTTCTCTTAAA
>CAMYJY010000164.1 GCA_947258835.1 uncultured Pirellulales bacterium | reverse complement strand
CAATCCCACTCTGACAAACGCTACCGTTGGCCGACAACAGGAGGTACCGACTTCCCTGCTACACCAGGCAAAAATATACTATCAGTAGTTCCAAATTTGGCCGATGAAGCCGACCCGGGCAAAGTACTAGCTACCAAAAACGTCGGTTCCCGGGCGGCTTATCGCCCCAGGCCCTGGCGGGAACGGGTGGGAATTTGGAAGTACTGACTGTACAATGGACGGCCACACAGGCGGGTGTAGCTCAATGGTAGAGCACCGGCTTCCCAAGCCGATGACGAGGGTTCGATTCCCTTCACCCGCTTTTTTAGGTGGGAGCGTTATCTCGGAGGGGCTAGAGATACTTCTGATACGCGGCCACCGCCAGTTGATCCACGCGGTCATTCTCCGGATGCCCACTATGCCCAGCAACGCGGTGATAGCGCACGGTGTGGGTTTGCAGCAGTTGATCCAATTGCCGCCACAGATCCTCGTTCTTGACGGGGACTAGTTTTTTGCCCTCCTGGCGTTTCCAGCCCTTGGTCTTCCACTTGGGCATCCACTCACTCATGCCCTTGCCGACATAGACGCTGTCGGTAAACAGATCGACCTGGGTCGGCCGTTTCAGGGCCGTCAGCCCCGCAATGACCGCTTGGAGTTCCATCCGATTGTTGGTTGTCTCCCGCTCGCCGCCCGATTTCTCCAACTGCTTGTCGGTGGCCGGATGACGCAACAAAAAGGCCCAGCCCCCCGGGCCCGGGTTGCCGCTGCAGCCGCCATCGGTATAAAGCTGGACGTGAGACATGGATGCGGAGGTGCGGGAAATAACGATGGACCGCGGCGCGGCTCATGAGCCATGGGCTGCACCGGGGTCCCTGAAAACAATACCCCTGAAAACGATACCCCCTGAAAACGATACCGTAGTCCCCGTGAGGCTGCTAGGGCTCGGCAATTTGCACTTCGGGGCGGGGCTTGGTCATTTGTTTGAGCTGGTCGGCCATGGGCGATTCGATTTTGGGCCTCTCGGTCAGCGTCCAGGGCAGCAGGACCGTGAATTTACTGCCTTTGCCCAGCTCGCTTTCCAGCGTGATTTCGCCTCCCAGCAGTCGGCAGAGCTCGCGGACGATCGACAGCCCCAGTCCCGTGCCGGAGTACTCGCGGGTCATGGCGCTGCCGCTGGGCATGACGGTGGTGCCCTGTCGAAACTTTTCAAACACCAGCGTCTGTTCGGATCCACTGATCCCCACCCCCGTATCGGCGACCGCGAGTCGCAGATCACCGCGCGAGTCCCGTCGGGTAGAAACTTGGATCAGGCCACCGTCGGGGGTGAACTTGATGGCATTGGACAGCAGGTTGTTGAGGATCTGTTCCAGCTTCCCCTGGTCCTGATACAAAGGCGGCAGGTTGGGCGTATTCTCATATTCCAAATCGATGTTCTTTTTTTCACTCAACGGACGTGCCAGGTCGCACTGGGTGGCCACCACCAGATCAATATCGAACGTACTGGGGCGCAACTCCAGGCGGCCACTTTCGATTTTTGCCAGATCCAAAATACTGTTGATCATTTCCAGCAGCTGCTTCCCCGATCGTTGGATATTGCTGGCATAGCGCCGCTCTTTCTCTTGCAGCTGATCGACATTCTCCAGCAGATCGCTAAAACCAATGATGCTATTGAGCGGTGTGCGCAGCTCGTGGCTGACGGTGGCCAAAAAGTCGCTTTTCAGCTGGTTCATTTCAAACAGCCGCATATTGGCCTGCGCCAACTCATCCAGTTTGCCGTCCAGATCCCCATTCACGGACCGCAATTCGTCCTGTTGCCGTAAAAGTTGTCGCAACATGCGATTGAACGCAGCGCCCAATTCCTCAAACTCATCGCCGGTATGAATCACCGCCCGTTGCTCAATATCACCGCGACGGATGGCATTGCTCACGTCCCGCAGATGCCTGAGAGGTTTCACGATCACGTAACGCACGATCGCATACAGGGCGATCATCGCCAGAAAAACGGTAATAATTGCCGCCGTGATCAGCAGCACCCAATTCCAGCGCTGGGTGCTGCGAATTTCCTCCGCATCAATTTCCACTTTCATCACGGCCAACAGATCACCAACTTTTAAGTTGGGTCGGGCCACGTGGGTAATCGGTTTGCTATGGCAATCAATGCAACCTTGCTTCGTAAACAAGGGTTCATAATATTGATAAAAGGATTTGGTTTCGTACTTTTTGGCTGTCTGGGTGGTGGCCGGGTTTTTGACGGCCACCTTCTTCTGAATGAGGCGGCGAAAAGACTGTGTCTCCAGGTCATCGACCGCGGCATCCGAGCCCAGTTTTTCTCCCAGACGGATCCATTGGTCCATCAGCTCCCATTCTTGGCCGTCGGTCGGTTCCTTGATGCCTTTGTCGTTTTTGGGGTTGAGCGCCTCCCAGGAATAATGGCGGCGACGCAATAGATTTCCAATACTGGCATTAATCTTCAGGTCTTTAAACACGTCCGAGAGTGGATCGCGTTGGTCGGCAATGTCCCAGTGCGCTTCGTAGAGGGCGGCCGTGGTCAGTTCTTGGCCAATCATATTGATAAATATTTTTTCCGACTGCGTGCTGTATCCCCAGAAACTGCCCGAGATCAGCAGCATCAAGCAGGCACCGAAGAGCAGCCGGCATTTACGCTCTAAATTGGTTTCGCCGAGCGCTTTTTTGATGGTGCGATAGCTCATCTGGGCTTTCTGAAATAGCGGCCGGAGGCCGCCATCTCAGGAAGGAAAACGAGATCGTCTAGGCGGCTGAATTCACGAAACGGTGCGTCCACGGATACTCTCTTACATCATATCCCAGGGGTCAACGTCAATGGCCAGGGTAATTTCTGCGGGGACGCGGTACTGGGCCACCGCCTGCTCGACGACGGAGCGGAGCACCTGGATTTCCGCCGCTTGCAGTTGAATTTGGAAACGGTAATTGTTGCGCAGTTTGGGAATGGCCGCCGGGGCGGGGCCCACCACACGTATTTTTTCGTCCGCGGGCAGTACCTGTTGGAGCTGCTCCGCCAAGGCCGCGGCCGTGTCACGGACGATCTGTTCACGGGGTCCGCGGACGACCAGGCGAATCATGGCGCCGCAGGGTGGATACTGGAACTGGGCGCGCTGGGTAAGTTCCTCCGCAGCAAAGCTGGGGTAATCGTGGCGCACGGCCGCGCGGATCGCCGGGTGTTCGGGGCTCAGCGTTTGGACCAGGACCCGCCCGCCCTGGGTACCGCGGCCTGTCCGACCGGCCACTTGGGCCACCAGCTGAAAGGTCCGCTCGCCCGCGCGAAAATCGGGCAGATGCAAGGCCGTATCGGCATTGATCACACCCACCAAAGTCACGTTGGGAAAATCCAAACCCTTGGCGATCATCTGCGTGCCCAACAAAATCTGGACTTCGCCGCGGCGAAAGGCACCCAGCACCCGCTCGTGGCTGCCGCGGGCTTGCATGCTGTCCGTATCCATCCGCGCGCAGGCATAATCGGAAAAACGCGCGCGGACTTCTTTTTCGAGCCGTTGGGTCCCCAGGCCCCCATAACGAATGGATTGCGACAAACAGTCCGGACAACTGCTGGGCGGTGGCTGCTGGTGGTCGCAATAATGGCAGTGCGCTTTGCTGGACTGCTTGTGAAAAGTGAGCGATAGTTCGCAGTGCGGACAGTTGAGCACATGCCCGCAGGCCGGGCACTGGATATGGGTCGAATAACCGCGGCGATTCAGCAATAAAATTACTTGTCCCCCTTCCCGCAAGGCCGCCTGCATGGCCTGGTGCAAGTGACGGCTGATCCCTCCGGTACTGCCTCGCGCCTGGCCGGGATCGCGAAGATCCACGGTCATCACGTCCGGCAAGGGCAATCCCAACACCCGCCGTGGCAGGGATACGAGACGAAACCCGCCCTGCCGCGCCCGCTGCCAGGCCTCGAGCGAAGGAGTCGCACTACCCAGCACCAAGGGAATCCCCTCGCTGCGGGCCCGCTCCCAGGCCACATCCCGCGCGTGGTAGCGGGGCGCTGAGTCCTGCTTGAAAGACGATTCATGTTCTTCATCAATCACAATCAGCCCCAGGTGGCAGGTGGGGGCGAAGATGGCGCTGCGGGCACCGACAATGACCTGGACTTCGCCCCGAGCAATCCGCTGCCAATGATGATGCCGCTGGGCAGCCGTTTGATGACTGTGGAGCACGGCCACCGCATCAAAGCGTGCTCGAAACCGCTGCACTGTTTGGGGGGTAAGACTGATTTCCGGTACCAAGACGATCGCCTGGCGTCCAAACCCCACCACATGCTCGATGGCTTGCAAATAGACTTCTGTTTTGCCACTGCCGGTGACGCCATGCAGGACAATGCCTTGTGCCTCGGGCTGGTCGAGTGCCGCTTGCAGGACTTGCAGGGCCTGCTGTTGATCCTGATTCAGTTGCAGGGGCAACTCCCGCTGGACGGCCACCTCATCCAGCGCGTCGGTACTGACGCGCTTGGTTTTGGCATCAATCAAACCCCGCTTGAGCAACTGCTGAATCGGGCTGGTACTGCAACCGGCCGTATCGGCCAACTGGGCTGCCGTTAATGGTCGGGGGCTGGCGGCCAGTGCGCTGAGGGCCTTGCACTGCGCGGAGGAGCGGAGCGAGACCTGATCCAGGCGCTCGGCCACATCTGGGGGAACTTCCAGCAGAGTCACCTGGCGCGTGCCCGCTAGCTTACGCACCCCCGCCGGCACCACCGCCTCCAAAACTTGCCCCCAGGGGCACAGATAGTAGTCCGCCATCCACCGCGTCAGTCGCAGCATCACAGGCGCGAGCAGGAGGGTCGCATCGACCACCTGGGCAATTTCTTTGAGGCGCCGCGCATCGACCGCCTGGGTGGCCAACTCCACACAATAGCCTTCGACCAACCGGTTGCCGCGGCCAAAGGGCACACGCACCCTGCGCCCCGGCTCGAGCAGCCGTTCGGGACGCCCCGGGTCACAAAACGGGGCTGGCACCACATAGTCGTAGCTGCCGGGCGCGCCGCCAGCAAGCACCACCGTAGCGACCTGCCGCTGGGTGTGCAGATCCACTTCCCACTCCGGAGGCGAGGTATCAAAGAGATGCTGCTGTGACATTCTAGGGGCTAGGGGCTAGGGGCTAGGGATTAGGGATTAGGGATTAGGGATTAGGGATTAGGGATTAGGGATTAGGGATTAGGGATTAGGGATTAGGGATTAGG
>CAMYJY010000163.1 GCA_947258835.1 uncultured Pirellulales bacterium | reverse complement strand
CCATCATCAAAAAGACCAGCCTGTTGGCTACTGGAGTCGGCTAAGTGCGACCAGAGTTGCGACGTTTAAGGCGCAGCCGATGGCCAGCAACACGTACGCGACCTTGTACGACCTGCTGTGTCCAGCATCCGTGCGTGACGGTTCGGAGTTCGGGGAGGTTCCTTGCCGAGACACGTCCATTTTGGCACGCATGAAATATGCCAGGGCAGCCGCGTTGGATTCCCGCCGCTCTCCTGCGTCATTCCCGCGCAAGCGGGAATCTAGACAACTTGTACTGCTACTGGATTCCCGCCTGCGCGGGAATGACGTGTTGGTGTTTGTGGATTCCCGCCTGCGCGGGAATGACTGCCCCCCCAATACTGCCCACAAAATCGTTACCAGCGTTGGGTGCCACCCTCGACGGTTATACACCCATCGTTGGGATACTAAAAACATCCCCCAAATTGCTCAACCTTGGCTATCGGCGTACTCGTCTTCCGCCTCCCACGCCTCTTCGTCTTCCGCTAGCTCGTCTGCTTCCTCGTCGTCCTCATACTCCCATTCGTCTTCGTCGGCTGCATCTTCTTCATCTTCTTCTGCGTACTCTTCTTCCCCTTCCGCTGCTTCCTCCCACTCTTCTTCCCCTGCCTCGGGCGCGTCTTCCCACTCTGCTTCCTCTGCCTCCTCGTCTTCCCCTAGTGCGTCTGCTAGCTCGGTTTCCTCGTCGTCCTCATCTTCCGCCAGTGCGTCCGCTGGTTCGGTTTCCTCGTCGTACTCGTCTTCATATTCGTATTCCTCATCCTCGGCCGCGAGTTCGGACTCCGCCTCCGGCATTTTTGGAAGCTCGGCTGCGTCTTCCCAGGGGGCGGCGGCTACCGCGTCCTCCGCGGGATCGTCCGGAGCGCCCACCTGAGGGACCACCTTATTGGAACGGGTAGGTTTGGGCATGACGGTGACCGCGGTGACCGGGCCGGTGGCCTCCTCGGTGTCTTCCCCTGCACCACTCATGGCCTCCCAATCGGCGAGTGAAATCATCACCTCCCGGGCCTGCGAACCGTTGTACTCGCCCACGATGCCATCTTCGGCCATGTAGTCGATGAGGCGGGCCGCCCGGCCGTAGCCGATGCCCAGGCACCGCTGCAGCAGCGACACGCTCCCGCGACGCTCGCGGACGACCACATCCACGGCTGCCTCGTAGAGCTCGTCGCGGTTTTTCAGCGGGCCGGGAGCGGCGGCGGCTTCTTCCTCGTCTTTGGTTTTGAGTTCAATCAGTTCCTGGGCAAATTGCGGCGCGTCGGTGCCCACGAAATCAACCACGGCGTTGATCTCGTCGTCGGAGAGGAAGGTGCCTTGGCCGCGGAGCAGTTGGCTGGTACCGGGCGAGAGGAAGAGCATGTCGCCATTCCCCAACAGCTTGTCCGCGCCGTTTTCGTCCAGCACCACCCGGCTGTCGGTGCGGCTGGCAACTTGGAAGGCAATCCGAGCCGGCAAGTTCGATTTGATCAGCCCGGTGATCACATCCACCGTTGGTTTTTGCGTGGCCAGGATCAGATGAATTCCCACCGCGCGGCTCTTTTGGGCCAGGCGGATAATGTGCTGCTCGACATCTTTGCCGGCGGTCATCATCAGGTCGGCCATCTCGTCGGCCACGATCACCACAAACGGCAATTGCCGGGGGATCTGTTCCCACTCGACCTCGCTGCGAGGACGGATCCGCTCGCGGAGCTCTTCCTCGCTGAGCTGATTGTAAACCGAGACGTGCCGCACCCCGGCGCGGGCTAGGAGTTGGTACCGCTCCTCCATCTTGTCGACCGCCCACGCCAAAATGGCCTCGGCCTTTTTCATGTCGGTGACCACCGGGTGCATCAGGTGGGGCAGCTTGCCGTAGCCCGACAGCTCGACCATCTTGGGGTCGATCATCAGCATGCGGACTTCATCCGGTCCCCGGCTCATCAGCATCGAGACAATGATCGAGTTCAGACACACACTTTTACCGGTTCCCGTACGACCGGCGATGAGCAAGTGGGGCAGGGCCGCCAGATCCACCACCAGCGGTTTTCCGGATACGTCTTTGCCCAGATAAATTGGAATCTTCATCCGCTTGGCCCGGCCGTTGGTCTCTTCAATCACGTCGCGAATACGAACCAGTTGGCGGTTTTCGTTGGGAACTTCGATGCCTACCGTATTTTTGCCGGGAATGGGCGCCACAATCCGCACGCTGGGGACCCGCAAGGCGATGGCCAGGTCATCCGCCAGGTTGGTAATCTTGGCCAGGCGCAGGCCAGCTTCCAGGGCGATTTCGTACTGGGCGATCACCGGCCCCGTTTCGATCTCCACGACCTTGACGTTGAAGCCAAAGTTCTGGAAGGTTTTTTCCAGCAGGTGTGCCTTGTGACGGACCTCCCGCTCGTGCGCCTCGTAGGACACGTTGTCGGATTCGAGCAACATGTCCAAGGGCGGCAATTCATAATCATAATTGCGGTGGGCCTGCTCGTGGTCGGCGGCGTCGAGTTGGTCGATGATTTGTTCGCGTTCGGAGCTCGGTGGGGACTGCGACTCGTCTTTTTTGATGCCCAGCACGGCCGCCAATTTGCTCTTCAGTGGCGGCTTCGCGGGCGGCTCTGGTTTGTCCGCTGGCGTGCGGACTTTGAGGGCTAGGAGATTGGCTGCCAGGTCTGCTTCGTCTTCCTCTTCCTCGTCTTCGTATTCGTAAACATCCTCGTCTGCGTCCTCCTCTTCTTCATACTCGTATTCGTCTTCTTCGCAGTCCTCTTCTGCAGCAGCAGCTTCGTCCGCTGCCACGGCGCCGTCTGCGACATCGGTCTTGCTGCGTCGCCAGCCCCGCGGGGCGTGGCCCACATGGCCTAGAGTCATCAGCCCCCGTCCTGACAAGATGGTGGTCGTGGCGGCAAATTTTAAGATCAGGTAATCCGTACACAGCAGCAGCCCGGCCAACAGGACGGTGAAGGTGAGGATATAGGCGCCCGCACTGGCAAAGTTGGATTCCAACAAGGCGTGCCCCATCGCGCCCAAATAGCCCCCGGCGCCGATCACGGGACCGGGCGTGGTTTGGGGCAGCGCCATGGTGGCCAGTGTGCAGAGGGCCACCAGCGAGGTCACCCAGCCTACCGCGCGGAGCACGGGTTGATCGATACCGCGCCGCCAGAGCAACGTGCAGCTGAGCACAACCAGTGACAGCGCCAAGTAATAAGCACCCCAGCCCACGCTTTCCAGCAGAAAGTGCGCGATGTAGGCGCCGATCGGCCCACAGGCGTTGTGCAGCTGCGTGCTGGGCGGATGAACCAAGGTGCTGGGCGGGTCGGCCGGGTGATAGGTCACGACCGCCAAGGCCAGCACGCTGGATGCCGCTAAGAGGACGATCGTGAACAGATCGAATTTCAGATTTCGATTTTCAAACATGGAAGCCTGAACGATCTTGAACCTGTACCGCCGCTGACCCGCCACCCTCTAAGCTGTGGAGTATCCGTTACGCAGGGTTGCTGAGCCAGGTTCGTGAGGGGCGTCTCGGCTGTTGGCAGCCGCAGACTGATCGCAGGGCCCATCCGTGCCCATTCTACTAGCCTTAGAAGAGCTTCGACCAAGAGGGAGGCTTAAATTCAGTGGGACCGCTCTCGCTCGTTACGGTTTGCCTGGATCGGATCACAGGTAAAATCCTCAAACTGAAAACGAGGCCTCCATGAAGCCGGTAAAGCCCGAGAAAACAGCCTCCCTTTCCGCACCGCGGAGGTTCACCAAGAAACCTGGTTGAGAGGCGAATGGAGTGGGCTTTTCCGGCCCAAACTGGCCAGCACCAAGCGTACCTATTTTCACTTTAAGTAAAATCGGCTGACAGGCAAAAACGTCACAGGGCGGCCGGGTCTGCTCTCGGCTTGAACGGGGGGCCGTTAACCACGGCGAGCTACCGCTTACTTTTGCAAGAACGGCCTCCGGCCGTTTTTTCAAAAACTGCAAACTAGAGATAACCACTAAAATTACAGCTAGGGCGCAAGTGCCCCGGCTTTTTTTGTTGCAGCAAGGCCACCAGTTCGCCCGCTGCGTTGAAGGCAGCGATTTCGTGGGGCGGCCGCAGTTCCGCTGCCGGCAGCCTTGTGGGGTGCGGAATCATACGACCGTGTCGAATTTCCGTGAGTTGCGGCTCGCTGAGCGTGAGCTGTGGTAAGTGGGCCACGGCGGTGGCTGGAGGCAGCAGCAACTCGGTTAGCGGGGCGGTCGAGACTTGCTCCACGGTGCAGGCGTGATCCAGCTCATACGGGCCGATTGCCGTGCGGGTGAGGGCCGACATGACAGCCCCCGTGCCCAAAGACTCGGCCAGGTCGCGTCCGATACTCCGCACATAGGTCCCACTGCCACACTGCAGGGACAGCTGCAAGTCCGGGTAGTTGTAGGCCGTTACGGATAGGCGATAAATGGTTGTGGGCCGTGGTTCGAGCTGCACTTGATGTCCTTGCCGCGCCAACTGATAGGCCCGCCTACCGCCCACTTTTAGGGCCGAATAGGCCGGAGGCCGCTGCAGGATCTGCCCCACAAAGTTTGGCAGTGCTGCTTCAATTGCGGCCCGCGGAGGGGGCGATGCCGTCGGTACCGGCGTCATTTCGGTCTCGGTATCGTCGCTGGGGCTCGTTTGACCAAGGCGAAACGTGGCCTGGTAGGTTTTTGGCAGCTGCTGCACATGCCGAATCAGTCGCGTGGCAGGTCCCACACAGACCACCAGGACACCGGTCGCCAGAGGGTCCAAGGTCCCCGCATGTCCGACCTTAGCCCGACACTGAGATCGGCCCCGACACTGAGATCGGCGTAGTCTGCCTTGGACACGATTCACCGCATCCCGTGAGGTCCACCCAGCCGGTTTATTGAGATTTAAAATGCCGAGCATGGGAGAGGCGCTGGGCGCTAGGCGCTAGTTTTTGTGGTGACAGCGGTCGGTAAGCTGATACTTGCTATGGTACACTAGTCGCAGGTTACTAGGCGCTAGCCATTTTGGGTAAAAAAGTTCCTCACCAGTACACCGGCGTCCAGCAACTAGCGCCTCTACCATATTAACGCCCACCGCCTCACAAATAGCGGCTAGCACCACACAACTAGCGCCTAGCGCCCAGCGCCTAGCGCCTCCCCCACCATGCCCCATTTGCCCGACGCAGCCAACACTACAAATAGCGGCTAGCACCACACAACTAGCGCCTAGCGCCCAGCGCCTAGCGCCTCCCCCACCATGCCCC
>CAMYJY010000162.1 GCA_947258835.1 uncultured Pirellulales bacterium | reverse complement strand
CACATCTCACATCTCACATCTCACATCTCACATCTCACATCTCACATCTCACATCTCACATCCCCAGCCTACTCACTGGATTGTGGGTGCATTGCGCACTGTGGCACCTATAATGGAACGTAGGCCCCGAAACTCCCCTGTCATTGGCAAATGCGGTGTAAATTGTCACAACTTGTCTTCGCTGTGGGGTGGTCGCTGTGGGCGATGATGCCAGCAGTGCAGGCGGATATCTTTCAGCTGGCCAGCGGCGGTCGGCTCACTGGTCGACTGGTCGAGCGGAGTCCCGCCGGGGAGTACAGGATTGAGACCGCAGCCGGAGCCACCGTGACCCTCTCGCGACGGCAAGTGGTCCGCGTGGTGCGGCAAGATGCCATCGATGTGGAATATGTCGCACGCAGCCGCGCCCAGCCCGATACGGCGGAGGCCCATCGCCAGTTGGCCCAGTGGTGCCAAGAACACAAGCTGAGCCCAGAAGCGGAACACCATTTTCGCCGTCTGTTGGAATTGGACCCGACCGACGCAGAGGCACGACTGGAGCTGGGCTATCAGCAGCATCAAGGGCGTTGGATGACCCGCGATGAAATCATGGCCCAGCGGGGGCTCCGTTTCTACCAGGGCACCTACCGCACGCCTCAAGACATCTTGCTGCGGGAACAACATGCCGCCCGGGAAGAAGCCGAGGCCAACTGGTTTCGAAAAATCCGCACCTGGCTCGGTTGGCTGGATGACAGCCGGCGTCGGAAGCAAGCCGTGGCCGAAATTTCTGCCGTTCGCGATCCCCACGCCGCCACTTCCATTGTCCGACTGCTCCAGCGGAGCGACAACGAACCCGCCCGCAAATTGTTACTGGCCACGCTGGCCAAACTCGACCATCCCGTGGCCGTCACCACCTTGGTGGCGCTTTCCCTGCACGACCCCGACCACGAAGTGCGGCTCACGTGCCTGGACTACCTCCTCGCCCGCGGACATCCCCTCCGGATCACACCTTATGTTGACGCTCTCGACCCGCGTCGGCAGAACAACGAAATCATCAACCGTGCCGCCGAGGCCCTGCAAATCCTCGGCAATCCTGCAGCCATCAGTCCCCTCATTCAAGCCTTAGTGACCACGCACAAATACCAAAACAACGACGCACCACCGGGCGAAATGGGCGCATCGTTTTCGCGTGACGGCCGCGGTGGCGGCCTGGGAGGCGGTGGGGGACTGAGCCTAGGGGGTGGCCCACGGGTGCGGCGCGTGGATCACAAGAATATGGCTGTGCGTCAGGCGCTGAGCAGCCTTACCGGCGGCCAAGATTTTGAGTTTGACGAAACGGCCTGGCGTCGCTGGTATGTGAATGAGCAGATCCAAGACTATGTCGATACGCGCCGCGACCAGTGAGCGATCCGTTCATTGCTGCGCGGCTTGCTGCGCTAGCCGTTTCTCCACCAGCCACCCCGGACCGAGGATATCCACCGCTTGGCGGTCTTCTAAGTTCGGACGGAAGATTGTCAGCAGCAGCAAAGGCAAGTACCAGGCAATATAGATTCCGCCATCGTAAGCATGCCAAAACTGGGCAGCCAACATCAAAGCAGCCGTACCGGAAATCAGCGTGGCCAGATTTTTCTGCAGCGGCCAAATGGCAAAGCTGATCGACAGGGCCACAAAAGCGGCCAGGATGGGGAATCGATAAACGGGGCTCCAGGTCTGCCAAATCCCCCCCAAATCGGCCATCGCCGGCAAACGCAGGCCCAGCATCTGGAACAACTGGCGCGCAAACTGATCGGTGCTGGTCGCGGAAAACGCCAGCGTGACCACCAACACCACAAGCATCAGCACCACACCGGTCGCAAAGCGTTTCACACCCCGCTGCCAATAGAAGCTGCACCACAACGGCAACAAAAATATCGGATAATACATCGTACCCGATACCAAACCAATGATGAGCCCGGCCAGCAGCGGTCGCCGATAAAAAACAATGGCCCATACCAACAGCGAAGCGGGCAAAGCATGCTGAACACTCCCGGTCCACAAGGCTGTATAGGGCATCAGCAAATACAGACTGGCTGCGGCAATCCCGGCGGTGACGTTGTCAAAATGGCGATGACCAATCACCAGCAGGCCCAGCACAATCAGCACGTGTGACAAGATGGCGATCACCCGGGCCGTGGCCTCCCGGATTTTTAGCTCCTGTGCGGCCGGGTCCTGTGCCGTCGTTCTCCCCGGCTGCGTTTGGGCGGCGATCAGTTGCTGCGTGATGATTCTTGGCTGACGATAAATGAGCCAGTATCCGGGTCCATCGGTAGCAAAGCTATCGCGCGGGCTCGTCCAGGTGCGTTCTTCGTCAGGGACCTCTTGCACCTGGCGGGCAGGCGACAAGTCATCGGGACTCGGCTTCCCCGTGACCACATTGGCCATCAGAAAGAAAAGCAGGGAGCCGCCCAAAAAAATCAAACCTGAGGAATTTAAATTAGGCTCTAGCAGCGGGCGTCGCACCATACTCGGGTCGAGGAGTAGCCGCACCAGCAACAGGCCGCCCGCCACAAACAGCCACAGAAATCCCAGGTATTGAATATGCGGAGCGTGTTCTTGCAGGCCCATATTCTCCCACGACCATTGCACCAGCAGCAAGCCGGGTGCCAACACAATCAGCAGCAGCAAGTCAAAATTGCGCACACTCCAAATACGATTGAACTTAAAGAACAGGGCCAAGGTCAACAGCGACGACAGGTAGGCCCAGCTGGTAGGATTGACCCGCTCATAATGGAAGAGAATCTCAGGCAAAAATTAATCCCCGTCAACGCTGCGTTTCAAATCACTCGTGCGACCACTTGGCTTGAGGGCCACCAGGCTGCCGAGAATCAAGCAAAAGAGTACGAGTGCCCAAGCCATGGTAGAATTTTCCGCTGGGTTTTCTAGGTGTGGATTGTCCTTCCACGAGCCCCCATTGTAGTTGCCAACTCCTGCCACGCCAACTCCCCAGCGGCAGGGACTCAACCGAAGCTCGGATTCACCGCGTGAGGGCCTGGGGGAGATTGGCCGCCCATCCCCAAACTGCGTCCTGCTTCATCCTTCCCGACCGCTGGACGCCCCCACCCACGCCCCAGCTCACGACGTCGCCAAGATAGGCTGCAGGGCGTCCATGATTTCTTGCACATCCTCGCGGTAGCCCACGGTCTGACTCGCACCGGTGGCCAGGTTTTTTACTTGGCACTGCTGGGCCGCAAACTCACTGTCACCAAGAATCAACGCTGCCAGAAACCCTTGCCGATTGGCATATTGCAACTGTTTCCCGAGTTTCTTGGGCTCTGGGTAAAATTCCACGCGGAGCCCTCGACCGCGGAGCCGGCTGGCCAAGGCCAGATAGCGATCCCGGCACTCCGCGGCAAAGAAAGGGATCAAAACCTGGGCTGTGGTCTGGACCTTCGGCAGACGGCCCAGCTCTTCCATGGCGGCCAACAGGCGATCCAACCCCAACGAAGCGCCCACGCCGGGGAGTTCTTGTTTGGCATACAGCTGGGTCAAATTGTCATAACGTCCACCGCTGCACACACTGCCAATCTCTGGCAGCTCGTCCAAAAAGGTTTCCACCACCATCCCGGTGTAGTAGTCCAAACCGCGGGCAATCGAAACATCCAGCTGCAAACGCTCTGGTGGCACACCGGCCGCGCGGAGGGCCACGTGCAGGTCGGTCAGTTCGCCAATCCCACGTTCTCCCAGCGGGCTGCCGGCCAGCAGGGGCTGCAGCTGGGCCAGGATGCTCTCGTTGTCACCGATGAGGGCGGCCAATTCCAACACGGCCGCCGCTTGGGCGGGGGTGGCAATCGCAGCCAATTCTTGGGCGACCGTCTCCGAACCGACTTTGGCCAGCTTGTCCAGCGCCCGCAGGACGTGGGTGGCTTGGGCGGTGAGGCCAAGCTTTTCCAACAGGCCATTGAGCACCAGACGGTTGTTGACGCGCATCGTAAAGTGCTCAAAGCCCAGGGCCACCAGCAAGTCATTGATCACCAGCACCGTTTCGATGTCGGCAGACGCGGAGGCGGTGCCAATCGTATCAAAATCGCATTGCATGAACTCGCGGTATCGGCCCCGCTGGGTATTCTCGCCCCGCCAGACATTGGCAATTTGATACCGTTTGAAGGGCGTGCCCAGTTGCTGGATGTGCTGGGCCACAAAGCGGGCCAGCGGCACCGTCAAATCAAAGCGCAAGCCCACCGAGCGCCCCCCGTGGTCCTGGAAACGATACAGCTGTTTGTCGGTTTCGGCGCTCCCTTTTCCGGTGAGGATTTCCAGGTGCTCCAGCGCCGGCGTGTCGATAGGGCTAAAGCCATAGCTCCGATACACGCGGCGGGCCGTGTCGATGATCCACTCGCGGGGGATCATCGCCGCCGGGGGGTAATCGCGAAACCCTTTGAGCGTGCGGGGCTGAATTCTCTCCGACATACAAGACCTGTCACGGTGCGCTGGCTGCCAGGACCAAGCCTGCCAGCGGAGGACCTAGATCACCGCCAGCAGTTCGGGCGGGCGACTACGGATACTTTTGTTTTTGGGTTGGTACACGGCTTCGGTGTATTCGTGCACCTGCTCGGGAGTCTCTAAATAGAAATCGTACGTCCAATCGTCTTCATATTCGCAATTCTCCGTCGTGTAAGCGCGGCAGATTTCGGGGCGCGTATCGTAGATGCCGCACATATTGTTCGATTGCAGATGTTTGCACGTCGTATGTACCAGGAGATACCAGTCGCCGTCTTCTTGGAATATCGAAGCCCGCTCATGCAGCAGATACCAGCGGATAAACTCCATATCTTCGTAGCTGTCGGGGGTCTCAATGGGCAAAGCAAAATACCGACAGCATTTGGCCGTGCAGTACTCGCAGAGCACCTTCCCTGGTGGCAGATCGTCACGAGCAATCCGTTCCGCGCCGAAAGCAGTCGACATCTCTAGCATCCTCTAGGACCTAATGGTAACTGGCTTTTTCAAAAGTATTTTACTCAAAGTGAAAACAGGTATGCCTAGTGCTGGCCAGCTTGGGCCGGAAAAGCCCACTCCATCCACCTCTCAACCAGGTTTCTTGGTAAGCCGCCGCGGTGCGAAAACGGGGGGGGTCTCGGGCTTTACCGGCTTCATGTCACTCTCTTCTCAGCCTTTCCTGTACCAGCAAATGAACCACGACGAAACAACGCAACGACGAACAGGGACTTAATTTTTCGTTGATTGATTCGTTGTTTCCGTTGTTTCGTCGTGGTTCAAAATT
>CAMYJY010000161.1 GCA_947258835.1 uncultured Pirellulales bacterium | reverse complement strand
TGCTGCTGCTCGGCTTTGACTTAACCTGCCAAGTGTCGGCTGAGGGCGGCTGTCGCGTGGTCCCCCTCCAGCCAGTCCCCACGCACAAAAGTGGTGGGCAACCTAGTCCCAATCGTGTCCCCTCGGAATCATCCCCGGTTCAGAATGGGCGCGGGATTTCGCGACAGGTGTACCATCTGACAATAAACCGCCAGCCTTTAGGTTCCGTGCTGGATCACTTGCGAAAACAACTGCAGTTGGAGATCCGCTGGAGCGAGGCGTTGCAAAAGCGCGTGAGCGAACTTCGCCAGCAACGTGTCAGCTGCGCTGTACATGCCGTGAACCTGGACCAGCTGCTGAGCAGTCTGCTGGGACCTGCCGGCTTAACCTATCGGCGGACCGGGCAAGTGCTCATCCTCCAGCCAGTCGAATAATCCGAGCGACCAACGAGAGCGGAAAAGGATGTGAGATGTGAGATGTGAGATTTATGATGTGATCTATTGCCGTACTTGGCACCCCTGGCGGCTCTTCGGGGCGGCCTTGCTGCCTGCCGTTGTGAATTACCGCATGCGGCGCTCGAGCTGTGTGCGGATTTCCGATTCAATTTTGCCCTTGAACATCATGGCGGCAAAGGGCAGTTCGCCATCTACCACCAGCTTGTCTGCCAAGACCCCAATCCGGCCTTGGATTTTTATGCCAAAGCTTTTGAAGGCGAAAACTAATTCGTTGTCTTCCCAGGATTGCTCCAAGTCACTTACCTGATCCTTAAAATTTTCCTGCAGCGACTCGGAAAAACTTTGCAGTCGATCTTTGGCTTCTGCGGCAGTGAGCTGGTGCGGTACTTCGAGATTAAGTTTCGGCACGGGGTGCCCCTTGAGGATGACGTGTGCGAGGTGAATAGCTGTGAGTATTGTCTATTCCGCTAAACTGTCAAGCTGTGATTCTGGCTGGGCCGACCAGTGTTCGGTGAGCGCGCCGCAAAACTGTTGCACCAAGGTTGGTTGCACGCGACTACTTCGCCCCGCCCCGCAGACCCCTCCACGCACGGCAATCAGTTCCACTGGCAGCGACGCCAAGTGGGGTAAGGTGTCCAGCCGTAGTCCACCGGCAAGCGCCACCTGGAACCCCTGGCCGCGAGCCCGCGTAATAATTTGCCGCAGTTGCTCGGGTGGCATGTGTTCCAGCAAGGTTCCTGCTTGCTTGTCGTAAGTATCCAGCAGCACATAACGGCAGCCTAAAATCCGTGCCTGATCCAGCACCTGGTCGGCGGGGGGCGCTCGGGCCGTGAGCGCATCGGCATAGACCACGGCAGCCAGACGCTTGCCCGCTGCTGCGACTGCGTGGGCCGCGACCGACCAAAGTTTTTGCCAGTCCGATCGTGCTTGGCAACCGGAAAGCCCCAGCTTGACCACTTGAATCTCAGGGGTCTCTAGCAACCGCCGCGCGGACGCGCCGGGCCAATCCACCAATTCGCCCAAGGCAGCAGAAATCTTGCCGCGCCCAGCTACCGCGCGGACAATCTCCCGAGCGATCTCCCCGGACACAGCCCCTAAGGGACCGACCCCAGGTTCCTTCAGGTCAATCCAGGTCGCTCCTCCCGCCAGGACCCCGTCGACTTCGCACGGTTCGCGGACACTAATCAGCAATTCGGGAATTCGCATACCTATAACTTCTCAAACTGAAAACGGGGTTTCCATGAAGCCGGTAAAGCCCGAGAAAACAACCCCCGTTTCCGCACTGCGGCGGCTCACCAAGAAACCTCGCTGTAAGTCGGATGGAGTGGGCTTTTCCGGCCCAAATCGGCCAGCACTGCGTGTGCCTGTTTTCACTTTAAGTAAACTGTACCGTACTGGCCCGACTAGCTGTAGGGATTAGCACGATCAAGATGTGCCGGACGAGGGGGCGAAACAGGTTGTGCTGGCAGGCCTTGCAGGAAGCTCCAATTCGTGACCTACCTTTTTTTATGGCATTTGTCCAACCGGCATGGACGAACTCCGGTGCACTTCGTAACCTTTCAACTTGTAATGTGCGTGGCTGCTGCAGGCCGTTGGCCAACTTGAGCAGAGACCGCGCCAGGGGCAAAATTCCAGTGACACGTGACGCATCAAGTATGGGTTCTGCAGTCGAAAACAGCTCTGTCGAGGGGCCAGCCGTCGAGCATGGCAAGCACCGGAAGACATTAGGGGCCCTCGTGGTCGTGTTGGCCGCTTATGGCATTGGGCTGCTGCTGGGGCTTCCCCAGAACGCCACCGAGCTTGTCACCCACGCTCACACGGAGCACCACGCGGAGCCCCATACGGAGGCCCACACCTCGGAAGCGGCAACGCCGTCTACCGCTGGTCACGATAGTCACGCTGGTCATGATAGCCATGCCGATCACGCCGCGGCGGGTGAACCTCACGCTGCCGCGGAAGCACACGCCAGCGAGGCGACAGCCCCTCCCTACTGGACGGTCACGCCGTTTGTGCTCCTGTTGGGGGCAATTGCCATTTTTCCTCTGCTGCCGGCCACGGAACACTGGTGGGAGAGCAACCTCAGTCGTTTCCAAGTGTCCGCCGTTTTGGCTGTCGTGACGCTGGGTTACTACGCCTTCTTGCACAGCGCGCCCGTGGATGCCCACTGGCCGGCCCACCAAACCGTGACCGCCAGCGATGGGGCTGTGCAAACCGGCTTCGTGGGGGCGATCCTGGGCAACGCACTGCTCTCTGAATTTGTCCCGTTTATCGTGTTGCTGTTCAGCCTGTACACCATTGCCGGCGGCATCCGCATCGAAGGGGACCTGCAGGCCAATCCACTTACCAATGCCTCGTTTATGGCCGTGGGCGGCTTGCTCGCCAGTTTTGTCGGCACGACCGGCGCGGCCATGCTGCTGATTCGCCCCCTGCTGGAAACCAACAAAGAGCGTAGATATGTGAGTCACACCGTCGTCTTCTTCATCTTTATCGTCTGCAATTGCGGTGGCTGTTTGTTGCCCATTGGCGATCCTCCTCTCTTTCTCGGCTATTTGGCGGGGGTCGATTTCACCTGGACGTTGAGATTGTGGGAAGAATGGATGTTTGTGAATGGTTTGTTGCTGCTCACGTACTGCATGGCCGATCAATTTTTCTTCTATCCGCGCGAATCGATTCGTGACATCAAACGCGATATCACGCAGACCCGTCGTCTGCAAATCAGTGGTTTGGCCTTGAATGGCCCCCTCCTTCTGGGTGTGGTGCTCGCCGTGGGCCTGTTGGATCCCAAGAAGGCCCTCCCCGGAACCGATTGGCATGCCTGGATGTATTTGCGCGAGGTCGTGCAGTTGCTGCTGGTAGCGGTGGCGCTGTGGCTTGGCAATCCGCGCGTACGGTCCGCAAACGGCTTTAATTTTCATGCTATTGTGGAAGTGGCGGCACTATTTTTTGGCATCTTTATCTGCATGCAACCGGCGCTGCAAATTTTGGCCGAACAAGGAAAAATCCTGGCCGAATCACTCAGCCCGGCCGGTTTTTTCTGGGCCACCGGCAGCCTGTCGGCCTTCCTGGATAACGCTCCCACCTATTTGGTCTTTTTTAAAGCAGCCCAAGTACCGGGTGTCGTTAGCGCTACTGGCGGCGTACCTGAGATGGTGCTCCGTGGTATCGCCCTGGGGGCCGTTTTCATGGGGGCGATGACTTATATTGGCAATGGTCCGAACTTCATGGTCAAAGCGATTGCGGAAAAGTCGGGAGTAAAAATGCCCAGCTTCTTTGGCTACATGGCTTATAGTTGCGCTATTCTGCTACCGATTTTGTTGCTCACACAGTGGCGCTATCTGAGTTCCCTATGACCCGTCAGGCCCTACCGATGATCACCAAGCCGGCGGAGCTCGCGCAGCTGTGCCAGCGCCTGCAGCGCGCGGACTTGATCGGGATCGACACGGAATTTGTCTCGGAGGACACTTTTCATCCTCAGTTGTGCCTAATCCAAGTGGCCACGTCAGACGAGTGTGCGGTCATCGACGCCATGGCCCTGGAGGACGTGCGGCCATTTTGGCAACTGCTTTGCCGTGGCGAGCATGTCACGATTTTGCATGCGGGACGCGAAGAACTGAATTTTATCCAGCGCTCGATTCAGACGGTTCCGCGGCAGCTGTTTGATGTACAGCTCGCCGCCGGTTTTTGTAGCGACGAATATCCATCTGCGTATGGATCGGTGGTGAGCAAATTCCTGGGCCACAAACCGGCCAAGGGCGAACAACGCACCGACTGGAGAAAACGCCCACTCACCAATGCCCAAATCCACTACGCCTTGGAAGATGTTCGCTACCTGCTGCCGCTCTACAACCGGCTCGTTTCTTTGCTCACGGAAAGTGACCGGATTCCCTGGTTCCAAGACGAAATGGCCAGTTGGCAGCAACAAGTCGTGGCGGCGGTGGACCGCAAGGACTGGCACCGCCTGTCAGGCATCGGCAAACTGGGGCCGCGTAACCTGGCCATTGCCCGTGAGTTGTGGAATTGGCGTTACGAAGAAGCGCAGCGTCGCAACCAGCCTCAAAAGCGTTTGTTGCGGGACGACTTGATTATCGAGCTTTCCAAACGCAAAGTCGACAATCCATCGCGGATCATGGCCATCCGCGGCATGGAGCGGAGCCCGGTCAAGCGGCAGGCAGACGAGTTGGCTGCCTGCGTACGCCGTGGCTTGGCAGCCCAGCCGGAGCATTTGCCCAGGTCCCCTCGGAGCAATATCCCGCCCCAAATCAATCTGTTGGGGCAATTTCTCGCCCCGGCGCTAGGCACCATTTGCCATCGTGCTCAAATTGCCGCCAGCATGGTGGGCACCGCCAGCGATGTCCGCGAGTTGGTGTCCCACTATTTGGGCCACACCACGGGAAAACCTCCCGCACTGGCCCACGGTTGGCGCGCGGAGCTGGTTGGCAACCTGATCCACGAATTGCTCGAGGGCAAAAAATCAATTCGCATCGTCGATGCCAAACAGGCCGATCCGCTGGGATTCGAGGACATCTCGTAGGGCGGGGCGGCATGGCCTGCCCCCGGCTTGAACGGGGGGCCGCCGGCCACGGTTGGAAAGCACATCATCAATTTCACATCTAACATCTCACATCTTCACCCGCTCCCGTTGGTCGCTGGCATGAAAACCAGAGGCTCTTAGCGCTGTGTCATGATGGGGTGCCACTGCTGGCTTGTCCCAATCTTGTTCGGCACGAAAGTTGTTGGCGAGTAGCAGAAAATTTTGAACCACGACGAAACAACGGAAACAACGAATCAATCAACACGAATCAATCAACGAAAAATTAAGTCCCTGTTCGTCGTTGCGTTGTTTCGTCGTGGTTCATTTGCTGCCACAGGAAAGGCTGAGAAGAGAGTGAATTGTTGTCGGTACACGCAGACGGTTGCCCAAATCTTGTGCCGAACAGGATTGGGCTTGTCCAGCAGTGCGAAGCGGGGGGCGAGTATCCACTGCTGGGCGAGCCAGCACTTGAGGGTGGCACTTGTCCGAATGCGCCAACTTGCCAAGAATGTTCCCTCCGGCCGACTGTCGGCCCGCGAAGTTGAGGCTTGCCTCAGCACATCCGCTTCAACCGATCGATGTCTTCCTCAGTCATGAGAATTTGCCAGGGAGTATCAGGTGTACCTTGCCTGCCTTTTAGCAAGCCAAAATCTACTGGCTACTTTAGGCAGCCGTTTCGGATTCTACCATCTGGATTTCTATGCGCTTACCCAATGCTTCGGCAATACGCAATCGAGGGGTTTGCTAAGACCATCATCTCAGCCACCCCTGGGACGCGGGTGGCTTCGGTTGCGGCAAACCGCGTGAGATTGTAGTTTGAAGGCAGTGGATTTTTTGGAGATCCATAGCCGCGATCGGGGAAGGGGACATGCCTGAATTGAGCCGCTTCTTCGGGATTATCATTCGGATGTATGCCGAGGTCGGCGGGCCGCACCATTTGCCTCATTTTCATGCATACTACCAAGACGACGTGGCTGTGGTGGGCCTGGATCCCGTAGAACTGATAGCGGGCGGCCTGCCGCGAAGGCAACGTCGGTTGGTTGAAGCGTGGGCTGAACTTCATCAAGAAGAGCTGATCGAAGACTGGGAGCGTTTGCAGGCGGGTCGTCCGCCGCTGCCGATCGCACCCTTGGAGTGAAGACGTATGCGGCACCCAATATATCGCGTTTGTTCGTTTCGGATTGTTGCGCCATTTACACTTTGCGTGGTATTCGACGATGGCACAGAGCAAGTCATCGACTTCCGTCCAATGCTCGCCGGCGAATTGTTCGGCCCCCTACGCGACCCCTCGGTCTTTGACCAGGTGTCGCTTGATCCGGAGGTCCACACGCTGGTTTGGCCCAACGGAGCAGACTTTGATCCTGCGACCTTGCACGATTGGCCGGAACGCATCGAGGCGCTAGCCGCACGTGCGCGGAAATGGGAATCCCAAGCAGTTTGACATTTGCCGGCGATGGCGACCCGCCCGAACCGGAAGTTCTGACACCCAGCTCCTCCAAACCCCATTCGGCTCTGGGCTGCCAGCTATCCCGTCTTGGGAAATTGACGCCACGCTAAACAGGATGCGATCTTCTGGTTGCATCACTTCCGGATCTTAAGGGTGGCACCGACACTTGTGGGTGGCACCCAACGCTGGTAACGATTTTACTCCAGCAGACAAGGATTTCCTGCGTCATTCCCGGCGCGACTTACCGTCATTCCCGCGCAGGCGGGAAT
>CAMYJY010000160.1 GCA_947258835.1 uncultured Pirellulales bacterium | reverse complement strand
GTGGTCTATCTGACCGCAGGCCAGTACCAACCCCAGGGCGCAGCGCCGCTGGCCTATACGGTCGAAGATTTTGCCGCGCTGCTGCCGATCGAGGACGCGCTAGCGCGGCAGGGAGAACAGGGCAGGGCAATCCGTTTCGTGAACATCCAAACGGCCCAGGACGTGGACCAACAGCTGGACGCCCTGGCGGCCATTCCGCTCCGCCGAGAAGATGCCGTGCTGATTTGCCTCACCGCCCATAGCCTGGTGGAAGACCAGCAGTCGCGGCTGCTGACCGGTAATTTTGAGCCCTCCCAAACGGAACAAGGTTCGTATCCCTGCGCGCGACTCTTGCAGCGGATGAGTCGTCTCCCCGTAGCCACCAAGCTACTCGTGCTGGATACGGGCCGCGTCGACTACGAACCCCGCTGGGGCCTGGTGGGCAACGACGTGCTGCGGCGTCTGGAGGAAGAGGTCCAGGCCATCAACGACCCACAACTGTGGGTCCTGACGTCCTGCTCGGCCTACGAGCGGTCCCACGTGTCCCCGGCCCTGGGCCAATCGGTGTTCGGCTACTTTTTTAGCCGGGCCCTGCGGGGGGCGGCGGATGCCGACCAGGACGGCGTCATTGGCCTGGATGAGGCCTACCACTTTACCCGCGAGAATGTGGTGCGCTGGGCCCGAAAACACTCCGACGGCCAGCGAACCCAAACGCCACTCTTGCTGCATGCCGCGGGGCAAGATGCGGCCCCGGCCGGACGCGTGACCTCTCCGCTGCTTTCCACCCGCGGATTTTCCGCAGATGCCGCCATGACCTCTCTGGCCGACGATGTGGCCGCCGCGCAGCACCCCCGCGCAGCCGTGGAAATCGCCCAACGGGTCGCCCCGTACGCTTCGGGTTTTACGCAGACGTCCGGTAGCCCGCTGGCACCGGGTTACACGCCCCCGGCCAATAGTTCGCCCCGCACACGGCAGGCCGCAGGGGAGGGAGAGGCACAGTCGACTCCCGAGACGCCCGCCGAGGACGGCGACGAAACAGAGGACTCCAACCAAATCTCACCGCCGTCAGACGCAGCGGGCCCGGCTGATAGTCAGGCAGCAGGTCCTGATGGCCCAGACGATTCCCCAGCAGACGGCTCCGCGGACGACCAACTGCCGCCAACCACACCAGGCAGCTTCGCGGACGTCTCGCGACTCTTGGTGGAAAGCTGGCGTCTGACAGATACCATTGCCCAACGAACCGAGCAGAACCCGGCCGATTACGCGCCCCATTTGTGGCGGCAATGGCGGCACCAGCTGCAGTGGTACGAACAACTGCATCGGGCCGGCGCCATTACCGATCAACGCCAGCTGGCCGATGCCCTCCGGAATAACCAGCAAACCCTGCAGGTCATCGCGGAAAGGCTGCCCCTGCCAACGACGGCCGACTACGACGACAGCGTGCTGGCCCGTCTCTGGCGGATCAGACCCCGTAGCTTCTTGGACCCCAGCCAGGTGCACTCGCTGGCACTGGCCGAGCGGCTGGTGCGGCGGCTGAAAACCACCGCCCCCCTGCTGGAGGCCACCGCCGCACTCGATGCGGCACTCCGCAGCGATGCCAGCAAGGACCTGCAAGAATGGCTGGAGCAGCACCCCCAACTGGCGGAGCGACCGTACGTCGAGTTCCTGCTACTGCAGGAAGTTTTCCCTCGGGCCACGATTGATTGGCCCGCAGCCCGCCAGGCGCTGCAAGTGATTCGCCAGGCCGAGCGGGTGGCCGCCTCCCCCTACGCTGCTGCGGGTTGGGCCCGGACCGTGATCGAGCAGGGCGATCAACATCGTCACCGCGCCGAACGCCTGCTCCTGGATCGAGCCGCCGCGGATTGGTCAGTACGGTCCCGGCAGGAATTCCAGCAGGCCGCCGCACGATACCAGCTCGCGGAACAGCAGCTGACCACGGTCCGCCGTGCACGGCGGTTACGGAGGCGGACGCTGCTGAACTGTCGCGAGTATCTCCGCTGGCACCATCTGAGCAGACAAGACGATGCACACCCACAGCGGGCCGAGTTGCTGCAGCTCTTTGCCGGCTGCCAGGCCCTCGGACAGGCCCTGGCCGCCACCGACCATGACGTGGCAACCGTGGAGCGGGCAGCCATCCGAGTCCACAACCTGGTGCAGCACATCGAGACCTCGCTGGCGGAAACGGAGTTGGCTGAGATCCTAACCAGTGATGCCGCGGTAGATGGCTGGCGGGCCGACCTGCTCTTGCAAGGCACCTTGCCCACCGCCCAAGTCCGAGCCCAGCTCCTCCGCCTGCAGGTGCCCCGCGACGTGAAATTCGCCAGATCCTTTCCAGTCATGGCGCCTACCATGCAGGTTATAAAACCCCAACGCATTAGCCAGCAACAGGCCCGGCAGGCCCGAGCTGACTTGGAGCTGGAAGTGGCCTTGGCCGAATGCAGCTGGTTTGTGCAGCTGGAGGGTGAAGACTCGGTAGACATGTGGCTGGAATTTATCCAACACGGGGCGGCAGGGGCGGCAAAGGCGGCAGTGCCGCCGGACAATGCAAGCTACCGCTCGGATGATAGTGGCCCGCTCCCGTTGGTCGCTGGAGCGGACGCTGATAGTGCCGGCGCGCAGCAGGAAAACAACGCCGACTCTGCCTCCGAGGCGCTTCGCGGCTGGGAAAAAATGGCCGAAACCCGGGACAAGGCCCGTCGCTTTTATGGCAAATTGCCGAATTGGATTGGCGAGACATTCCGCACCGTGGGCGACCTGACCGACCCCGCCACCCGTCCCGCGCGCCTACTGCAACTCCGGCAGGCCGCCGCCGATCTGGCCTTGGTGGATGGACGAGACGTGCTGCGTGATTTCGATTTCGACCTGGTGCTCCGGCAGGCCGCCTGGTTCGACCTGCTGACTTGGCACCGGCATCGCTTCCGGCAGGCAGAGGACGACGCGCGGCGCCCCGAGCGAGAATTCCTAGAGTTGGCGGGCGAACACTACCGCAAGCTGGCACTGCAACTCCCTCGCCAACCTCGGGTGCCCTTGGCCAAAGCAGTGGAACTGAGCCTGGCCGGCCCAGAGGCCATCTCGTTAGCAACAGTCAACGAAAGACAATTGGACATCACACTCACCCGCGGTGGTCAGTCCCAGGCACCTGCCTGGCTGCTCCTCGAATACGACCACAGCCTGCTGGAAATCGAGCACGCCGCCGACCAGCGAATTTACCGAGAACACCAGCCCGCACCGGGCGCGCCGGGAAGCCTGGCGGCTGCAGAGGGTCCGGGAACAAAAACGCTAGGGCAGCCGCGACAGGGCAGGGGGGAGGTTTATCCCCTCCGTCCCGATGCCCATGCTGCCGTGCCCACCTTCGAACTGGACCCCGGAGAAACGGTCCGCATTCCACTACGGGTAAAAAAGCTGAACAACAACAATGCCGGCACCAACATCATCATCAAGGCCATTAGCGGTACGACATATGTCCGGCATACGACCGCCGTGGTCCTGCCCGGCCGAGAACCGATACGTTTGGAGGTGGACGGCGACATCTGGACCCCCACCGAGGAAGGGGTGCTGCTGCATCCCCTGCCCAACCGCTCGGATCGCCTCCGCTTCCGCTTGGTGAATCTGACCTCGGTCAAGCAGCGCTTGGTGGCCGAACTGTTCGCCTTGGAAAATAAAGCGGACATGCGCTTACCCCGGGGTAGCCTGCGCGGAGCGGCAGCCGAGTTGGTGCTGGATCGCTTGCGGCCCCTCCGCCAGTTGGGCGGTGGTAAAAGTGTCCCCCTGGAACTGCCCCCCGACAACCGGCCTTATCCACTGCAGTTTCCCGCGCCCGCGGAAGACGCGCCGGCCGGAGAACCCGAGGTCGTGCGGCACGGCTTGGTGGTCGTGCTGACGGATCAGGAAACGCAGGCCAAAACCTTCCGTCGCATTGATTTCGCGCCCCAGCGACCCCAGCGCTTTCTCACCGCGCGGGCCGGTTACAACGCCAGCTTGGAACGGGTGGAGATTGAGGTTGCCGCGCTCGATGAAGACATGGTCCCCGCCGCCGGCCTGCAGGTGGTTTGTGAGTTGACCGGCGGCGCGCATCCCGACACCAACATCCGCCTGGAAACACAGCTCGCTCCGCCGAGCTACACCGCGAAGATGAGTGCGGCCGTGCCGCTGGTGGAACAGCGCCAGGTGACGGCCGCCATCAGCGTCGACGACTACCCCCGCGCGTTTATCTTTCGGATTCCCTGCACGACCCATCTCCCCGACGTCCGGCCGGCAACGGATCTGGCGGCCATTCGCCTCGTCCAGCCGGAGCCACAAGCGGCCTTCGCTGCCCCGACCGAGACCATTACCGTCGGCTTGCAAGTCGATGCGGCCGAGGGCGCTTTCCCGCACCGTGGCAATCGCGACTACGTCCGCCTGGGGATCGACACGGATCGCGATCGGGAGCTCCGCAACGAGCCGTCCGTGGATGTCTTCTCGGACCGCCAAGTGGAAATCCGCCTGGGCCCCTGGGGGCCGCGGGGATATTTTGTGTTGCATAATCGGGTCGGCGATTTTCAACTGGAGCTCCCGGTGGTCGGCCTGCGTGATCTGCGGGCGAATCTCCTGGGCCAACTGGTGATGGGCTCCACGAGCGTCTGGAGCCGGCCGGTCGAGATCGTGTTGGACGGCAGCGGACCGACGGTGGACTACGTGGAACTGGGCAGTGACCGAGAAGTGGAGCTGGAGTCCAAGTTGGCCGTTGAGATGTGGGCCTCAGATGCAGGCCTCAGCGGCGTGGACCGCGTGGAAGTTGGCTTTGACACCCAGGGGACAGGGGAGTTTGGTGGGGAGACTCCACCGGCAACCGCCGAGCTCCAGGCACGTCAAAAGTGGGTCGCCGAGCTGGACACGTCAGGCCTCACACCGGGCCCGCACACGATCCTGGTGCGGGCCACGGACGCGGTGGACAATGCGGGCCGCTACCGCCGAGTACCAGTAACCTTGCTTCCTGCAGGCCAGCAAGATGCGGACGAGAAAAAAACCAATGCGGTGACGGGCATCGTTTTCTATGCCGGACGGCCGCTCGCCGCGGCTGAGGTCACGCTCACCCCTCCCGAACCGCCCCTACCAGCCCCGGATGCAGACGAGCCCCCGGCACCGCCACCTGCCGAGCCCCCGCCACCGACTCAAACCAACGACCAAGGGGAATTTCGGTTTGATCAGGTCATGGTGGGCACCTACCAGCTGAAGGCCATTGGCCTAGCCCGCAACCGCCCGCGGATTGCCACCCAGGAAATCACCGTCAGCCCCCGGCCGCGACCACCCACGC
>CAMYJY010000159.1 GCA_947258835.1 uncultured Pirellulales bacterium | reverse complement strand
CACGGCCGGACCTACGAGGAGGGCAAGAAGATCGGCTGGAAGGACGGACTCCGGGCGGTCTACTGCATCCTCAAGTACAACCTGCTGCGGGGCCGGGGCAGCTTGGACACCGCTTCGGGCACCGTGGCCGCGCCGCTCCCTCCCGAAAGCGGCCCGGGCCCCGCCCGGCGGCAGCCGCCCCGCTCAAAAAGGCCCCTTCCACGCGCGGCCCGCCGCACCAGTCCCCGCAGGCACCCATTTGGAGGGCATCATCAAACAGGCAGCGATTTTCCCAGGGAGCGGTGGGCAAGGCAAATCGCCAGAGATGTGCTGTGCAGTGCTGGATGGGCTGGGGTTCCGAACCGATTGCCCGCCAGAATTCGGCCAACAATTCCTGGGCGACTTCCGTCGCGGGGCGTTTTAAGTGCGTTTTGGACCATTCCTCGGAGGCATGAAGAACCCACGTCTCAGGTGCCGGGGAGCGACCAACTTTGCTGCTGTTGTTGGCAATCCAAGCCAGCGGCGACTGATGTACAAAAGCGGCTGCGTACGGTACGTCCAGAGGTTGTGCTGAGGTCAGCATAACGGCCCAGCAGCCGCTCATCGTCGCTGAGGCAGCTTGCTTCGCCAGCTGCGGAGCTGCCTGCAAGAGTGCTGCCGACTGGGGAGCCGGCGCGGTAACGAGCACGATATCGTAGCTGCCCAGATCGTGTTCTTGTTCGTCGGTGAGTTGCCAATGATCACCCACGCGTTGCGGTGGTGCAAGCTCTGTTTGAATTTGAAGGTTCAAATCGGTGGCCACATGCCGACAGATTGTGTTCATCGCCGGCACGCCAACATAGCGCCGGGTGTCGTGCTTCTCCGCTTGAACTTGGCCGTCCGCTACGACCACGATGCGGCCCTGCCAGGGGGCCACCAGGCCATCGTGTTGCCAGGAGTCGACATACCTCCGGAAACGTGGATCCCGGACGGTAAAGTACTGGGCACCGTGGTCGAACTGCACGCCGTCTGCGCTGCGACGTGTTGCCATGCGTCCGCCAGGCCCGCGGCTCTTGTCGAAGACCGTTACGGACAGTCCATGGTCTTGCAGGGTTCTTGCACAGATCAGACCAGAAATTCCCGCCCCGATGACAGCGATTGTCGGTTCTCCTGCCACCAACGGTCGCGTGGTATGACGCAAGTAGGCGTCGGAGTCCAAACGGCGGGAGTGCTGTGTGGTCGAGCGATCGCGGACGGTGCCAAAAATTGGTCTGGCTGGTGGGAATGGGCGGTCGAATTGACCCAGGCACCAGAGTATGCCTCCATACGAAGCGGGATCCTGTCCATCCAGGGCGTAGCGATGATTCAAGTCGATCATCATGGCCAAGGCTTGCTCCGCATTGGGGGTCCAGTTCAGTAGGGCCTTGCCCCAAGTCATGCGGACGTTGTTATGCAGTTCACCATGTATCAGCAGGGATTTTTGGGCGGCGTCCCACAGGGGATCCCCGGTGTCGCCTCGCGCGAGTTGTTCCCACGCCAAGCGGGCCGGACGTGCATCCGACTCATGATCCGCGAGTGTCGCTACCGCCCAGGCAGGCAGTGCGGTTACTTCAGCGTGGTCCGGCCGGTAAAAACAAAAAGCGTAGGCCAACTCCCGCCAAATCAGCAGTTCGTCCAAAAACTTTTCTGCTCCCGCGCTGCCAATCTCCGCTGCCTCACGGGCAATCCGCTGTGGCGAGACCATCCCGTGATGCAAGTAAGGCGAGAGTCGACTCACCCCGTCAGTCTGAGGATTGTTCCGCGTTTTTGCATAGCGGGAGAGCTTGTGCTGCTTAAAATCCTGCCACCTCCGATAACCGGCTTTCGTGCCGCCAGGCGTATGCGGTACAGGCCCGATGGTGTGGTCAATCTCACACTGGGCCACCAAGTGGTGCAGTGGGGTATTCTGTAGGTCGACCGGGGTGAATGGCAAATCACATGGCACGGGAAACGCATGCTCAGCGATGACTGGGGGAAATGTTTGCGTCAGCCGCTCTGCGTAGAGCGTCTTGGTCGCCTGCCGGTAGGCGAACGCACGTTCGTACGCTTGTCCTACCAGCTGCATGGGTACCACACAGGCTGTGTCCACTGCGATTACTGGCGCGCTGACGTCACGGCCCAGATTTCGTATCTGCCGTGGTGCTGTGGGCATGTCTTCCGTGATCACCACCGCAGCACGATTTGCCAGGGTTTGCAGATGCGGACCACGGTGCCCCGGCCGCTCGAGGTGCAACGCGTAGGCGACATTCCGCTGGCCAATGGTCGCCTGCAGGTCCCGAGCCCCCTCCAGTAGAAACAGGTGGTGACGATCCGCAGCATAAGGCTGGTCTTCGTACACCGCCTGGCAAACCAGCACGGGGAGCTGCAACCGGTTGGCCGCTTGGATGGCAAAATCAAGGGCGGGATTCTCGTCACTCCGAACTGCAGTTTGCAGCCAGTAGAGAACAAACTCGCCTAGGCCACACGCAGTCGCCTCAGACAGCACACGAACCCGCTCACGCAGGGGAGGCGATGTCGACTCCAATACTTCCTTGATCGAGAGCGTCATCAGTTGCCTTCGTATTCCTTGAGGAACCCGCGGAAGAGAATGAGGTGCTCTTCCTCGTCGGCTAAGAGGCGGATGCACAAATCTTGCGTCACGTAGTCTTCGCCATCGGTAGCACGAATGACTTTTTTGTAATGGGCACAGGCCTGCTCTTCGGCGTCAATGACCGCCTTGATCACGCCGACCACATCGGTCGTATTGTCGGACGGTTGAATCTGCTGCCCCAGCTTGACAGCGGCCGAGCCCGGTACCAATCCGCCCAATTGCTTAATCCGCTGTCCCAGCTGCTGGGCGTGCATGATCTCCTCATTGACGTCAGCAGCCAACGACTTTTTAATTTCTTCGGCCCGTACACCATCGAGGTTCACGCTATTGGCGAGATAGTTGAGCACTGTCTCTAATTCCATAGAGTAGGCAATGGTGAGTAACTCGATTACATTTTCTTTGGTAGCAGCCATGGGCTAACCTCCAGATGGAATGGTTGTGATTGATTGTCTGCGGGGCAATGAGCCCGCTATCAAAAATTTGCTTCTGAAGACGTAATTCATGCAATATCGCATTTGTCGCGAGTCAGCCAGCGTCTACAGTCTGCTAGACACCCACGACAGAGGCCAACAACTTCAACACAATTGAGCAAGGAACTCATGCCAGCCAAGCCTAAATCGCCGCCCGACACCTGCCGCAACTTAGTGATCGTGTTAGGGGACCAACTCAACTACGAATCGAACGCCTATGAGGGTTTTGACCGCCAGCAGGACATGGTGTGGATGGCGGAGGTGGCCGAGGAGTCGACCCACGTGTGGACCCACAAGGCTCGCATTGTGATGTTCCTGGCCGGTATGCGTCACTTCCACAAAACTCTTCGTCGCCACAAAATACACGTTAGATACCGCCGGTTGGATGACAAGGCGAACCGAGGTGATTTTTCGGCGGAATTGGAGGCCGCTGTCAAGGATTTGCGGCCCCAGCGGCTGATCGTGGTGGAGCCGGGGGAGTGGCGTGTGCGGGACTTGCTGACCCGCACCGCTGAGAAACTGGGAATTGAGCTCGAGATCCGCCAAGACGGTCATTTTCTCAGCACGACGGAGGAATTTGCCAAGCATGCCGAAGGTCGCAAGCAGCTGCGGCTGGAGTATTTTTATCGCGAGCTGCGGCGCAAGCATGACATATTGATGGATGGCCGTCAGCCCGTCGGGGGAAAATGGAATTATGACAGTGAGAATCGGGGAAGTTTTGGCAAGCAGGGCCCGGGGAAGGTTGCGGCATACAGACGCTTCCGCCCCAATGCGACTACGAAAGAGGTCATGCAACTGGTCCAGGACCGATTTGCGGAGCATCCGGGCAGTTTGGAGCATTTTGATTGGCCCGTGACTACCAAGCAGGCCCGACAAGCAGTGGAGGATTTCATCGCGTACCGTCTGGTGGACTTTGGCCAATACCAGGACGCGATGTGGACGGACCAGCCTTACCTGTACCACTCGCGGCTGGCCGCGGCACTTAATTTGAAGCTTATCCATCCGCGGGAAGTGATCGATGAGGCCGTGGTCGCCTACCGAGCCGGCCGGGCGCCCCTGAACAGCGTGGAGGGATTTGTGCGGCAGATTTTGGGCTGGCGGGAGTACGTGCGTGGAATCTACTGGCACTACATGCCGGAATATCTCGAGCGGAATGCGCTGGGCGCGCAGCAACCGCTGCCCGAGTTTTATTGGACGGGCGAAACGGAGATGCAGTGTCTGAGTCAAGCGATTGGGCAGACGCTCGAATATGGTTACGCGCATCATATTCACCGCTTGATGGTTACCGGTTTGTTTTCACTGCTCTTGGGGGTCGATCCTCGGGAAGTTCACCAGTGGTATCTGGCGGTGTACGTCGATGCCGTCGAGTGGGTCGAGTTGCCCAACTCCTTGGGCATGTCGCAATTTGCGGATGGGGGGGTGATGGCCAGCAAACCCTACGTGGCCACGGGCAAGTACATCGCAAAGATGAGCAATTACTGTACGGGTTGCCGTTTCAATCCCGCCCAGGCCACCGGGGAAGATGCCTGTCCGTTCACGACTCTGTACTGGGATTTTTTGGTACGGCACCAGCAGGATCTGCAGAAGAACAATCGCATGGCGCTGCAGCTCCGCAATTTAGATCGCAAAGAGCCCGCGGAGCTTAAGTCAATCCGCCAGCAAGCCAAACGATTGCGGACCTCTCTCGCCTAACGGGGAAAAATGCTCGGGAGCCTGCTCGAAAGATCGGTCGTAAGTGCAACTGCCCTTTGAGGATATGTTTAATCCTTAGAGTAACTTCGAAGGGCTAGCTGGCAAAGGACGTAACGTAGGATGGCAGTTGCTCTTACGACCTGCCTAACTGCAGATGGCTGAAGTATAACGGAAAAATAAGTTTCTGTTCGTTGTCGCGTTGTTTCGTTGTGGTTCCTTTGCTGCCGTAGGAACGGTTAAGAAGTGAGCGAATCGCCGCACAGCGACAAAATGACGTTTGGGAACGTTCCGTAAGTTGGCCTCCATGAAGATTTTTGGCATTGATTTTACCTCAGCCCCGCGCCCGGCCAAGCCAATCACCTGTGCCCAGTGCCAGAAAGTGACCGGGGGGATGCGTTGCGTCGGGCCGACGCCCGCGGTCGGCTGTTGGGCCGTTGTCGTGGTCAGGCCCTCCGCCAGGGCTACGGCATCTCGTTGCATTTTTCCACGGCTATCGAGCAGCGGCTCTTAAACGATGCGACAGGAGATTTGTTGGATGCAGTCTTCTGCGCGGTGCAGGCGGCGGCATTTGAGCGGAGCAGGCACCGGCAGGCGACCATTTTTTCGCAGGCGGATGTCCTGGAGGGATGGATCGTGGATCCTACCTACTAGGGACCGCGGCGCGGTCCATAGTCA
Organism: uncultured Pirellulales bacterium; assembly: GCA_947258835.1. Lineage (GTDB taxonomy): Bacteria > Planctomycetota > Planctomycetia > Pirellulales > Lacipirellulaceae > Bythopirellula. Next base: position 4,647 of record CAMYJY010000159.1, on the reverse strand, counting down.
TCCTCAAGCCGGTTGCTGGAGGGCCTGGGCGACCATCCACAGCACCAGCACTCCCCGCGCGGACCAGGCCGTCGTGCGCCACCAATTGCCACGGACCAAACTTTGCCAGACTTGCTCGTCATAGCCAAGGCTGAGTGCGATGTGTTGGGGGACTTGGACGCAGAGGGTGATCCCCCAGATGGCTATCAGCAGGCCGATGCCTAACCAGATTTCGGCGGGAGCCACTGCCACGGGCCGCCACCAGAGCAGGAGGATGGCCGTGACCAGCTCCAGCAGCATGGTGGGCGCGACAATCCAGGTCACCCGCCGTTTGTGCTCCGCTTCGTAGCTCTGGAATTTTTCCCGCCCCACCTGAGAAAAAAGCGGGTAATGCACGAGTTGCACAAACCAGATCAAACCCACCATCACCAGGGTGGCGGCCAATTGGAGCAATAAGATGGAATTAGAACTAGAAAACATTAAGTGGCTTGCGGGAGTTTGGAGCGGATGTGTTCACGGTTCAGTTTGGCAATCCATTCCAGACCAATTTCTTTGGGACAAACGGCCGAGCAGGCGCCCTGATTTGTACAGCCGCCGAACATTTCTTGGTCCATCTGCGCAATCATGCGTCGGGCTCTTTCGCCACGTTCGGCTTCGCCTTGGGGCAGGGTGGCCAGTTGGGAGACCTTGGCTGCGGTGAATAGCATGGCCGAGGCATTTTTGCAGGCGGCCACACAGGCTCCGCAGCCGATGCAGGCGGCGGCATCCATGGCGGCTTCGGCCGTGTGTTGGGGGATGGGCAGGGCATTCCCGTCGGGAGCGCCGCCCGTGTTGGCCGAGACGTAACCGCCGGCTTGGATAATCCGGTCCAAGGCGCTGCGATCGACCATTAGGTCCTTCATGATGGGAAAGGCGGTGGCTCGGAAGGGTTCGATATAGATATCATCTCCATCCCGAAAATTCCGCAAAAATATCTGGCAGGTTGTGGAAGCTTTCTGCGGGCCGTGAGGCAGGCCATTCACGACCATCGAACAGCTACCGCAAATTCCCTCGCGGCAGTCGTGATCAAACGCAATCGGTTCGTCACCGTCGGCGATCAGTTGTTCGTTGACATGGTCTAGCATTTCCAGCACGGACATGTCCGGCGAGAGGTTGCGGGCTGGATAGGTCACCATCTGGCCCGACTGGTCGGGGCCATTTTGTCGCCACACATGGAGTGTGAGATGCATCATTTGTAGTTCCTCACAGCGAGTTTAACCGTTTCCAGCTTCAGAGGCTCAATGTGGAGCTGGGGGGGGCTATCGACCCCCGTGTGTTCCCAAGCGGACACGTTGCAGTAATCTTGGTCGTTACGTTTGGCTTCGCCTTGTTCCGTTTGATGTTCCGCGCGGAAGTGGGCTCCGCAGGATTCATCACGGGTGAGCGCGTCATGGCACATCACTTCGGCAAACTCGAAGAAGTCGGCCAGACGTCCCACGTGCTCTAGGGCGCTGTTGACATTATCTTCTTTGCCAGGGGGAACGATATCCTGATAAAATTCTTCGCGGAGTTGGGGAATGCGTTCCAGTGCGCCTTGAAGTCCCTCGGCGCTGCGGGACATGCCGCAGGCTTCGATCATCAGTTCTCCCAGTTCCCGATGAAAGCTGGTAGCCGTTCGCTTGCCGCTGCCGGTTTGGAAACGTTGGATGTGAGCTTTGGTTTCCGTTTCGGTTTGCTTAAATTCAGCACCATCAGGCGTAAGCTGATCCCGTTGTGTGCGCGCCAGATAATCGCCCAGCGTGTAGGGGAGGATAAAATAGCCGTCTGCCAATCCTTGCATGAGAGCGCTGGCACCGAGGCGATTGGCCCCGTGGTCGGAGAAGTTGGCTTCCCCGATCACAAACAGACCAGGCACATTGCTCATCAAATTGTAATCCACCCACAGTCCCCCCATGGTGTAATGCGGGGCAGGATAGATTCGCATGGGTGTGGTGTAGGGATCTTCGGCCGTGATATGGCTGTACATATCGAACAGATTTCCATAGCGCTGGCGAATCGTTTCCTGACCGAACTGATCGATGGCATCGGCGAAATCGAGATAGACACCTCGGCCGGTGGGTCCTACGCCACGTCCTTCGTCGCAGACTTCCTTGGCCGAGCGCGAACTGATATCCCGCGGTGCCAAGTTCCCAAAACTGGGGTATTTGCGTTCGAGATAGTAGTCGCGTTCTGCCGCGGGGATCTCATGGGCCGGGCGCTTGTCGCCCTGTTTTTTAGGAACCCAGATGCGGCCATCGTTGCGCAAGGATTCGGACATCAAGGTCAATTTGGATTGATGGTCTCCACTGGCAGGGACGCAGGTGGGATGGATTTGTGTAAAACAGGGATTGGCCAGGGCAGCGCCCCGTTTATAGGCCCGGAAGGCAGCGGTGACGTTGCAGGCCTTGGCATTGGTCGACAGGTAGTAGACGTTGCTGTAGCCACCGGTGGCCAAGACCACCGCGTCGGCGGCATGCGATTTGATTTCGCCCGTGACTAGATTGCGGGTGACGATTCCTCGGGCCCGGCCATCGACGATCACCAGGTCCAGCATTTCCATACGGGTATGCTGGCGGACCTGGCCGGTAGCGATTTGCCGGCTGAGGGAGGAATAGGCACCCAGCAGCAGCTGCTGGCCGGTCTGGCCACGGCAATAAAACGTTCGCGAGACTTGCGCGCCTCCGAAGGAGCGATTGGCCAATTGTCCACCATATTCGCGGGCAAACGGTACGCCCTGAGCCACGCACTGGTCGATAATGTGATTGCTGACTTGGGCCAGGCGATAGACGTTGGCTTCGCGGGAGCGGAAGTCGCCCCCTTTGATGGTGTCATGGAACAGCCGCCACACGCTATCGCCGTCGTTCTGGTAATTTTTGGCGGCATTGATGCCGCCTTGGGCGGCAATGCTATGGGCGCGGCGGGGGCTGTCGTGAAACGTAAAGGCCTCTACGTGGTAGCCCTGTTCCGCCAAAGAGGCGGCGGCGGAGGCTCCGGCCAGGCCCGTACCGACGACGATAACCCGGCATTTTCTTTTGTTTTTCGGGCTCACCAGCTTCATGTCTGCCTGGTAGCGGTCCCACTTTTTTTCCAGGGGGCCGTCTGGAATTTTAGCGTCTAGTTGTACGTTGCTCACGGTGCTGTTACCTCCTCCGGCAAGCCGACCAAGCCCAGGAGAATAGAGATCGGAATCGAGATATTGCCCAGTGTGAGGATGGCGGCAATTCCCCATCCCAGATTATGGATCCAAGTTCTAGAGCGACTGCTGGTGATGCCAAATGTTTGCCAGATGCTCGCCGCCGCGTGGCTGAGATGCAGACCCAGCAGCAGCATCGCGAAGATGTACGTGGCTGAGACGTAGGGATTCTGAAAACTCAGCACAACCATGGAGTACACATCGTGTCGACCCGCGGAGTCGACCAATTCGTGCAGGGCCGGATTGGTAACTCCCAAGGTAAAATGTGCCAGGTGGTAGATCACGAAGGCCAAGATCACGATCCCACTGCTCATCATGGTGCGGGATGCCAGCGTGGTCTCCACCGGATCATTCACGACGTAATTTTGCGGACGCGCTCGACGATTTTGACGTTTTAAGTTGACGGCGAGTAACAAATGCAGGCCAAAAATGGCTAGCAGGCCGAAGCGTGCTCCCCAGAGGACCAGCGGCGTGCTCTTGAGGAATTTGGCGTAGGCATTGAGCGGCTCGGGTCCCAGGTAGATCTGCAGGTTGGGGCGTGAATGATCCGTTTGAATGAACAACGACGAGATCACAACGATCAGCAGGGCGGCGGCCAAAACGATATTAGTACGATTGAGATTCACAGCTGCCCTCCCGGCCGTACAACGCGCTCTTCCAACTGCAGCACATTGAACGGATCGAGCAACGCTTCTACCTGCGCAACGTCAAACGTGGCGTCTGCCTGATCCAATACCAGCACAAAACGGTCGTCCGTCGCTCTCTCGATAATGGGCCGAGCCTGTTTGCCAGGATATAGTCGGCTGACGGCGAGCAGAGCGAAAACACTGCCAAACCCGGCCAGCAGCACGGCCATTTCGAATGCGGGAGGGACGTCGGACGGCAACGAATTCCAGGGTTTGCCGCCGACGTCAATCGGCCAGCTGACCGCAGCGGTCCAGTGCTGGAACCACAACATCCCTATCGCTCCGACCATCCCGCAAATGAAGCAGACCCACGTCAAACGAGACTGCCGCAGCCCCATGGCGCGGTCAAGTCCGTGGATTGCATAGGGCGAAAATACGTCAACGATCCGGTAACCACGACGGCGCACTTCGGCCGTCGCCTCTAACAAGTCTTGTTCGTGATCAAACGTGGCTAACAACACTCGGTCGCTCATGCCGGCACCTCCTGAGGCTCAGTCTCCTGCGGCGCAGTTTCTTCCCGCTTGCGTCGCTTTACATCCAGTACGCCCTTCACTTCGGCCATAGCAATCACGGGCACGAACCGGCAGAACAAGAGAAAACAGGTAAAGAACAAACCAAAACTGCCCACAAACGTGGCAATTTCGATCCACGTCGGGGTATAACTTGCCCAACTCGAAGGCAGAAAGTCACGATGCAGACTGGTCACGATAATCACGAACCGCTCAAACCACATGCCAACATTCACCAGGATCGAAATTACAAACAGCAGCC
>CAMYJY010000158.1 GCA_947258835.1 uncultured Pirellulales bacterium | reverse complement strand
GAAATCATGCGGTTGCGGACAGTCGTTCCAGGCCTAGCCTAGCGGTAGCTCACATTGGTTCCAGGCCCGGGCCTCGTTACAATCGTCATCATCGGCAATCCGTACCATGGCTTACCACGGCTGAACATTGGAATTCTTGCTCGTCGCAGGCAACCGTGAGATATGCTTTAGACGAAGTCCTGGTGAAAAACTCTCCGCTGGGGCATCGCACGACACTCACTTTCAAGACGATAGAGCCTACACATGATCCCATTCATACGCCGATTCATTCGGGAGGAAGACGGCGCTGCCGCGGTTGAATACGCATTGCTTCTCAGCTTGATTATTTTGACCTGCCTTGGCACTATCGGGGCGTTAGGACAGGGTTCGAATGCTACTTTCACGGAAATCAGCACGAGCCTATAGGGACTGCATAAGCCAGACAAGGGGGCCTGCCCTCCCACCCACGATCAGGACTTTTTGCAACCGCTTTCTGCGGACATTGCCTGGGAAATCAACGGCTTTCCACCAGCGTCTAAGTAGTTGGCGCAATTCATAGACGTTCCTCTTAAGTGCGTCTCACAGCGAACCGATCCCTATTTCCGGTGAGCTCACTGTCAAGGTCGTCCCCGACAACACGTGAGGGGTGCCGTCTGGCAAGGCCGTTGGCCCCGCTAATGCAAGCATAACAGCAACAAAATCGTCCGCAAAATGAACGATTCGCAGTTGGGCAATTGGTCCTGACCACCGACTCGCCCCCCGGAGGGAAGCCACTGCCCCCCGATGTAATTATTTTGCGTTCTCCGGACTCTCCTTAGCACAAGAGGCGCCTGCCCCGGCCCCTTTTAAGGAGAGTCCTTTTTTTGCCATCTTGGCCAGGCCGCAGCTGGCTTGGAAGCATGCCACCCGACGTTTTTGAAGCCTGCGCGGGACAAATGTCGGAAATCACGATCCCCGGGGTGCAGCTTGCTAGGTAATCAGCATCGCATCGCCAAAGCTATAAAAACGATACTCTTCTTGGACTGCTTCCTGGTAGGCCCTCTGCATGAGTTCCGTGCCACCAAAGGCCTGGACCAGCAATAACAGCGTGGTCCGGGGAAAATGGAAATTAGTCAGCAGGGCATCCATGGCTTGGAAGGCATGGGGGGGCCGGATAAAGAGATCGGTCTCTCCTTGCCAACTCGTCAAAGTACCATTGTCCGACGGCAGGGCCGCGACGGTTTCGAGAACACGGGTCACGGTGGTTCCTACAGCAATCACGCGTTCACCCCGCTGGCGGCTGGCATTGATCTCGTTGGCGGCCGTCGCAGAAAGTTCACTCCATTCCGTATGCATCGGATGCTGGTCGAGATCGTCAGCATCGATCGGTCGAAAAGTTCCCCGTCCCACGTGCAACGTGACGGCCGAAAAACTCACGCCGGACCGTTCCATCGCCCGCAGTAGATCGTGCGTAAAATGCAACCCAGCCGTTGGTGCAGCCACCGCACCCGGGGATTTTGCAAAGACCGTTTGGTACGACTCCGTATCCGAGTCCACCATGTTCCCACCTCGAATGTAGGGCGGCAACGGCACACGACCGATCTGGGACAACAACTCCAGGGGGGCCATCTGAGTATCTGGGCGGGCCAACCACTCTCCGTCCGCCAGCTGCTCCAGCAACCACAGCTGCAGCGCTGCGCGTCCCTCCCTATCGTGCAAGGTGACGCTTTCGGGGGGTTGCAGTTTGCCACGGGTTTTGCAGACTATTTTCCAATCCGCCCCCTGGGTCCCCAGAAAAAGTCCCTGCCAGCGGCCTCCCGTCTCGGTGCGGACGCCACGCAGCCCGGCCGGGATGACCTTGGTATTATTGAAGACCAGCCGGTCCCCAGGACCTAAGAGGGATGGCAGATCACGTATGTGATGGTGCTTGATGGATGCGCGCGCCCGATCAATCACCATCAAACGGGCATCGGCTCGGTTTCGTAGTGGCTCTTGGGCAACCAGCTCGGACGGCAGGGTGTAGTCAATCCAGGGTTCCATACGGCTGCACTTTCTAAGTTGGCAACCGCCATCCCACAAAAGAAAAAGGGATTTTTCTGCGGCTAAAATTCGTGGGCTGACAGTCGGTAGGGGCTCCACGAGGGAAGAATGCGAAGCCAGCGATAGTAGTCCTCGTCGTGCAAAATTGGCAGCCTACCACGCCAAGATCACTCCCGAAAGTCCCAGGGCTTTTCACTTGGAGCGCACCTCGCGGTTTGCTGTAGGCACAGTATCGTCATTCCCGCGCAAGCGGGAATCCAGTAGCGGGTGCGGGTAGCCTAGATTCCCGCCTGCGCGGGAATGACGCGGGGGAGCGGCGGGAGCCAAAAAAGATCCCCCCCAAGTCGGGGCCCCTCACCGCAAAAACCAGCGGGTGGCATCGGTTGGCGAAGCCTACCGATGGGACACAGTCACAAGAGGTTTCTAGGCTCCTCTCGGAATTGCAATTTACATTGCAACCATGAATAATCCAACGTGGTGCAAAACTTAAAGTTCTTCATGAGGATCCGCGTGTCTCCTGGGACCTGCCATCTACCGGTGATGCTGAATGAGGTGTTGGAGTGGCTGCCGGCCGCACCGGGCCAGATCTTGGTGGATGGGACGCTTGGTGGCGGGGGCCACAGCGCCGCGCTGGCCCGCCGGGTGCAACCCACCGGACGCGTCCTCGCTATGGATCTTGACCCATCCGCCCTGGAACGCGCCCGTTCGGCCCTGGAGGGATTGCCGGTCGAGGTAGCCATTGGCAACTATACGGCCATCCCCCGGCTGCTTAGCGAATACCAACTGGCGGCGGTGGACGGCATCTTGCTGGACTTGGGCATTTCTAGTGACCAGCTGACAGACCCCCGGCGCGGCTTCAGCTTTCACAGCCAGGGGGAGCTGGATTTGCGTTTTGACCGCTCGCGGGGGGAACCGGCCTGGAAGCTGCTGGCCCGCCTGGATGAAAAAAAACTCGCCGATGTGATCTATCGCTACGGCGAAGAACGTTTCAGTCGCAGAATTGCGCGCCGGATTGTGGCCCACCGCCGGACGCACCCCCTGCGCACCGCCGGTGCGCTAGCCAGCCTGGTGCGCTCTTGTGTGCCACGGAGTCGCGGGCACTCCATTGACCCCGCCACACGTACCTTCCAAGCCTTGCGAATTGCCGTGAATGACGAATTGGCCTCTTTAGAACAGGCCCTGGCCCACCTTCCCGAGGTGCTGCATCCCGGCGGGCGACTGGCAATCATTAGCTTCCATTCCTTGGAGGACCGCTTGGTAAAACATGCCTTCCGTGACGACGCACGTCTTAGCGTGCTGACCAAACGTCCGCTCTTGCCAACCGCGGCGGAAATTGAACGCAATAGCCGATCCCGCAGTGCCAAACTGCGTGTCGCGGAGCGCAATCCTACCACCTAGCCCTTGGTCCAGGTTAGTGGAGACGAGGCAGTTGCCTGAGGGACGGATTCTGTGAGGCCCTTGCAGTGCGGGCGGGCACTGCGGGAGGCTGGCCGGCCTCCAGCGGGGAGGCCGCTTGTGGGGCCTGGCCGGCTACCTGCTGGAATGCGGCAGGGGGCGTGGGCAAAACCCGCTGGTCCGCATACGCCCCCTGCGGTTGTCCAGGCACACTGGCTGGCTGAATCTGCGCCAGCAACTTCCCCGCGATCTGCAACTCCGGATCCAACTCCACCGCAGCAGCTAAATGGCGGGCGGCCTCACGGTGGCGTTGTCTCTGATGCAACAGGACGCCGGCATTGTACCGCGCCACTGCCGGAGGATGCACCGCCTGCAGGTGCGCAACTGCCGCGTCCAGGTGATTCAGCTCAACCAACACTTTGGCAAGATTATTACGATGGAGCTGTTTCTGGGGCTGCAATTGAATCGCCTGCTGCAGTGTTTGCGCCGCAGGATGCAACTGTCCCTGACGCGCCAAACAGAGGGCCATATCGTTCAGCATGGAGGCATCCTCTGGATGGGCCGCCGCGCCGCGTCGATAGATCTGAATTGCCTGTTTTAGATTCCCGGCACGGTCTTCCAGTCGTGCTAGCCCCAACAGGGCGTCACGGTTTTCGGCCTCCATCTGCAGCGCCCGGCGATACATAGCGCGCGCCTGCGGCACATCGCCACGACGATCGCTCAACTGAGCGACAGCAAGATACAGCCCCACACTCGGCGGTGCCGATTTATAATTCAACGCAATCGGGTCAATTTCTTGATACGCTGCATGGACTTGACTCGCATGAGGTCGGTTCGGCTGCTCCCCAGGCGATCCCGGCGTCAAAGAATCCGCCAACTTGGACAACAAGTTACGCTGGGGCTGTGCACCTGACGTTTGTTCCGCCAAGGTTGCCGCAGGACTGGCCTGGGCCGAGTCGGCCGACGCGGTTTTCCCCCAGGAAGGCAGACTGGAAATTTTTGGTAGCGTACAACCGGTGACGAGCGAGAGCAGCGTCAGACTGAATAACCACCGGCTTCCTGACGCCAGCGGAGGGATCCAACCAAACCGCGGTATTTTTTTAGCGCAAGACCCAGCTTCCCTGGGACGTCCCAGACGCCAACCGAGCGCAACGGTGCACAGCAGCTGACAGCCACTCAGATTTTTCCACGATAGAGCACTGATCACCAGAAGCCTCCCTGCGTCGTTTCGTTTGACATCCTATCAAACTTGAAGTCGTACATTCTCTCGCCTGCCACGTGGGCTACTTTGCACCTGTTTTGGAAGCCTTAGGCAACACGGGTGCCGGCCGATTGTTCTGGAAGCCAACAAATACGTTGTCCACGACTCCGGCGGGGTGCCCTTCGGGAACGATGTGCGTGTCGGAAACAAAAGCCGGTTTGACGGCTGGGCTGAGACTCGCCGCGTTCGCCTGGACGGCGGCAATCCGTGCGGAAGTTTGCGCTACATCCACACCGCGTTGAACATAAATACCCCGGCGCGATCGAGGAGCTTGGGAAAGAATCCACCGCACCTTGAGCTTGCCGGCTTCGGTAAGTTCGCTGCTATCGGACTTGAAATGATGGTCCCCCAGCAGGTTTTGCCGTCTCCAACCATTGTCGATCATGACCGCAAAGGTGTGACAAAGCGGTTGCCGCGCTGCTGGAATATAATGCTTCGGCCAATCCACGTTGGCACGATAGCCGGCATAGAAAGACTCGCGCAACGACCTCTCTTGACAGGCCCCCGGATGCCCAACTTGGGCCTGGAGGTCCACAGTAAATTCAAGCAGGACGAGCAAGGTACTCGCCATCAAGCAAAGTCTCTTCATGACTAGCTTCCTAACGCAACAGGGTAGTGCCTCGGCAACTTAAAAAGTTGGCCCAACAAATACAATGCACCGCCA
>CAMYJY010000157.1 GCA_947258835.1 uncultured Pirellulales bacterium | reverse complement strand
ATCCGCCGGATGCAAATTGAGCGCCGTTTTTAGCCCCTGGTCGTGCAGCCAGGCAATAAATCCATCCGGGTCGGGGAACAGCTCGCGATTCCAGGTATAGCCGGTCCAGCCGGGGTGGAATCCTTTTACCTCCCCTTCTACTTCGACATCGGTGAGATGCCAATCCATATCCACAATGCAAACGGATAAAGGTACGGCATGGGCCTGAAAATCACGCATTAAGCCGGTCAGCTCTGCCTGGGTATAGGCCCAGTAGCGACTCCACCAGTTGCCCAACACCCAACGCGGCAACAGCGGAACCGGTCCGGCGATACGGCCGTAATCCGCCAAACAAGCTGTATAATCATGGCCATAGCCGAAAAAGTACAAATCTACTCCCGTCCCCTCTCGCGGTTCCAGCCAGCCCTCATCCGTAAAAAGCAGCGTGTGGGAATCATCAACAACCGTCCAGCCGGCGCGAGACAGCAACCCCTGTTCAAGTTCCGTTTCACCGCTCACCATATCCAGCGTGCGGGTTGTGCCCAAGAGGTTGCCCATAGCTTCGTCGCCAAATCGCCAGGTTAATGCGCTCTCATTGAGGGTGATGGTCAGCGTTTCGGGCGATAATGGCTGTCCGATAATGGTGCTTAGATGCAGATCAGCGGTACGGAGATGAAAATGGCCGTTTTCCTGACTCACATCAAACACCGGCACGGGCTGCTGCCAAATCAGCGGTCCCGCATCATACTCGTTGTCGACAAAGTGAATGCTGCAGCCGGTCACCTTGGCCCCGTAGTCGAGTACTGCCTGATGGACATGGCCGCCATACATGCCGTGGCCGCAAAAAGCCGGAATTAAGGAGGGATGAATGTTCAGCACCCTCCCCGCAAAATCCTCGGGAACCGTGACCAGCTTAAGAAAACCGGCCATCACGACGTAGTCCACTTCCGCAGCCCGACAGGCAGCAAACAGGGCTTCCCCATAATCCGCGCTGCTGGCAAACTTACCGCGAGGAAAGACTTGGGTGGCGATTCCAGCGTCGTGGGCATGGGTTAAACCGCCGGCCCGGGCCGTACTGGAAATGACCAGCCGGATGTCGAGCGGAAGTTTTTCAGCGGCGGACAGATCAATCAAGTTTTTCAGTGTCCGACCGCTGCCGGAAATCAACACGGCCACCCGCAAGCGAACCTGTGACGTCGAGGAGGGGCTCATGACACGACTCGCAGATAGATTTGCGCGGTATGCTTCCCTAGGGTCACCGTAGTGGGTTCCACTCCCTCCAGGGCAGTTTGGGACAGCTCGACCGCCAGGGTTTCTTCCATGATGTAATCGCGGAAGGCCTCCACGGCTGCCAGCAGTTCCTCCGACTCGCTGGTGATGCCCAGGGCGATCCGATCGGTAAATTCGCAACCGCTGGCTTTACGGAGGTCCTGAATCACGCGGACCAAGTCACGCACCAAACCCTCACACAACAATTCAGGCGTCAACTCGGTGGCCAACACCACCACGACACCCCGTCCCTCGGCGGCAGCCCAGCCCGGCTTGGCCTGCAGGCGCACCTCAACATCCTCTGCATCCAGCTCGATGACCGTGTCCAAATCCAGCTGGACGTGTCCCACCGCTTTGAGATCCGCCAGCAGTTGCCCTCCATCGGCAGCCGCCAAAAGTTTTTTTACCCGCGGCATGTTCTGGCCCAGCCGAGGTCCCAAACGCTTAAAATTTGGGACCACGGTGTAGTCGATGTAGTGTTGGGCGTCCGTCGTGAACTCGACTGCCTTGACGTTCAGCTCTTCGGCAATCAGCCCGGCATGGGCCTCCAACCAGGGCTGGTGTGCGGTCTCCGCCAAGATGACTTCGACCTTGGCCAAGGGTTGCCGGACCTTCAAGTCTGCCCCACTGCGCGCTTGCCGGCCGAGGGAGGTGATCTCGCGAACTAAATTCATTTGTGCCGAGAGCACGGCATCGGCCAGCCGCGGGTCCGCCGCGGGATAGTCACACAGATGCACACTTTCGGGGACCTGCGCGCCAAAGATGGCCACGGCCAGATTTTGCCACAGGCTTTCTGCCATAAAGGGGACAAACGGGGCCACCATTTTTGTGGTGGTAATCAAACACTCGTACAACGTCCAATAGGCATCCAGTTTCTCGGGGGCGCGTTGGTCACTGGCCCAAAATCGGTCTCGACTACGGCGGACGTACCAATTGGACAGCGCGTCGACAAAGGCCGTGATGGCCTGACAGGCGGCGTAGTTGTCATACGCGTCCATCCGCTCCACGACCACGCCCAAGGTCGTCTGCAATTCTCCTAAAATCCAGCGGTCCAATTCCCCACGTTCGCTGGCCGCGCGGTTGGAGGCCTGGGCAAAGTAAGCGGCGTCCCATGGGCCAACAGCCGGCTCCCCATCGCCAGCCGGGCGGGGATCAAACTGGTCGATGTTGGCATAGATTGTGAAAAAACTATACACATTCCACAGCCGCAACAAAAACTCCGGAATACTATCCTTGATGGCCTGCTCGCTGTAGCGGATGGAAGTCCAGGGTGGCTGATTGGCAAAAAAGTACCACCGCAAGGCATCGGCCCCATACCGATCAAAAATTTCCGCCGGCTCCCGATAATTGCGTTGGCTCTTGGACATCTTGCCACCGTCTTCACCTAAGATGAAGCCCAGCACGATGCAATTGCGGAAGGGGTGGGGGTACGAGTTGCGAGTTGCGAGTTGCGAGTTGCGAGTTTTTTTTCCTTCGCCCAGCGCCTCCTCCATCAACGTGCTGATGGCCAACTGGGAGTAAAACCAGCCGCGGGTTTGATCGATGGCTTCGCTGATAAAGTCGGCCGGGAATTGGCTGGTGAATTGCGCCTGCTCGGGGCCGCTGGCCTGGCCACGGTAGCCCCATTGGGCAAAGGGCATGGCCCCCGAGTCGTACCAGCAGTCGATGACCTCCGGGACCCGCCGCATGCACGCGCCAGAGGCAAAGGGCGAGTCGTAAGTGATCGCGTCGATATAAGGTTTATGCACCCGCAAGTCGTCGGGCAGGTCGGGCTGGGACTGCTTGGCAGTTTCCCACACTTCCGTACCGGCTACGCCCGGTTTGGCCAGCAGCTCATCGTAGCTGCCGATCGCCTCCATCTGTCCCGTCTCCTGACAGACCCAGATCGGTAGCGGCGTGCCCCAGTACCGCTCGCGCGATAAGGCCCAGTCCACATTCGACTCCAAAAACTTGCCGAAGCGGCCCTCTTGGATGTGTCCCGGCAGCCATTGTACGGCACGATTGTTCTCCAGCATCTGGTCTTTGACGCTGGTGGTACGAATGAACCAACTTTCCCGCGGGTATTGGATGAGTGGATCTTGATCGGCCCGCCAGCAGAAAGGATAGTCATGGCGGACTTGTTCTTGGTGGAACAGGAGTCCGCGCCGCTTGAGGTGCCGGGTAATCTCTTTATCGCAGTCTTTCACCCACCGGCCGCGGACAAATTCTGGGGCTTCGTCGGTAAATTTCCCGTCGGGCCCCACGCAATTGATCAGTTGGGGAGCGTGTTCGCTGGGGTGCCCGGCTTGCTGGGCCACCAGCACTTCATAATCCACTTCGCCAAAGGCCGGTGCCTGGTGCACGAGCCCACTGCCACTTTCGGTGGTGACAAAATCGGCAGCCACCACTTTCCAGGCCCGCGATTTCCCTGCGGCCAGATCCTCGCGACTGAAAAAACAATCGAATGGCGGTTGATAGTGCTTATCAACCAAATCGGCGCCGAGGCACGTGGATTCGACCACCAGTTCGCGCTGGACCTTGTCGGCCAGGGTGGGTATCAGGGCCGAGGCAATAACCAGCCTTTCGGCGGGGGCATCCGGTGGCTGATCCACCACCACGGCATACTCCAGCTCTGGGTGGACTGCCGTGAACTGATTGCTGGGGAGTGTCCAAGGGGTCGTCGTCCACACCAGCAGCGACGTATTGGTAACTGCGCCGCGATCGTCTACCAGGGGAAATTTTACGAACACACTGGGGTCGGCCACCTCACGGTAACCCTGCCCTACCTCTCCGGCGGAGAGGGCCGTACCCCCTTGGGCCCACCACCAGACGATTTTATGTCCCTGGTACAGCTGTCCTTGCTCAAATAAGGTTTTCAGCGACCACCACACGCTCTCCACGTAACTCTGATGGTAGGTGACATAGGCTTCCTGGAGATTGACCCAAAACCCCAGCCTCTCGGTGAGGCGTTCCCACTCCTGCATGTAACGCCAGACGCTTTGTTGGCATTTGTGGATGAAGGGCTCAATACCATAGGCTTCTATTTCTGCTTTGGAATGAATGCCGAGTTCTTTGCAAACTTCCACCTCCACCGGCAGGCCATGCGTATCCCATCCCGCCTTCCGTTCACAGCGATAGCCACGCATCGTGCGGTAACGGGGGAATAAATCCTTAATCGCCCGCGTCAGGCAGTGCCCCGGATGGGGCATTCCATTGGCCGTCGGCGGTCCCTCGTAAAACACAAAATTCTCGGCCGACGCGCGGTTGGCGAGGGTTTTTTCATAAATCCTTCGCTGTTTCCAAAAGTCCCCCACGGCAATTTCGCGGGCAGGGAAGGTTTCATCCTGAGGGGGTGTGGGGAACATGGCAGTTGGTGAGTCATTCGGGGAGGTCTGGCACATTGCTTCTTCGCACGGTGCCCGTATTTTCGGGGGCGACTTACGGGAATGTGCTAGCGCTTGGCGTGTGCTTCTTTGGTTGGTGGCGTGAGCCGCTCTGTGTCTCTGTGCCTCCGTGAGAACAAGTAAAACGATCCCACTCTTGCACCCGGACATGGCGGCGCTCCTGCGTCATTCCCGCGCAAGCGGGAATCTAGACAACTTGCACTGCTACTGGATTCCCGCCTGCGCGGGAATGACTGCCCCCCCCCCCGTGACGAGCGGCATTGCCGCCCCGCCCTAGTCGTCATCGAAATTACCACCCTCCTCTTCGAAGGGTGCACTTTCGTCGTCGGGCTGATCGGCGTCTTCTCGGCCTCCAAAAGTGTCTGGAAACTCCTCATCCTCGGTCAGGTCATCTTCCCAATCTTCTTCAAAATCATCATCGAAATCGTCGTCGAAATCATCGTTTTCAAAATCGTCAAACGGATCATCCAACTCGGCAGTCACCGGGGCATACCCCTCCAGCCCCGGGATGCTTGGCGGGTACGGTGTCCAAGAAGCCACCGCTCAGGCACGTGTGTGTCTCCTACAGTTGCTACCATTGCCATCAATTCTTACCCTCAAACGAACGCTTAACCTCAAATACCATGGACTGCAACCGGACTGTCCCAGTGGCTTGGAATTGCCAGTGACCGGGAATTGCCAGTGACCGGGAATTGCCAGTGACCGGGAATTGCCAGTCGCCGGGACTTGCTAGCACTCGCGGAGGCCCCAGCAGCAGCACGACTTACGTCGCGTATTGTAGGGTCGAATTCTCCTGGTTGACAACTGGTATTGTCCAGCAAAGCTGAAGTTGGCCAAATTGGTAATTCGGGGTAAATTGCCCCTGCGGCCAGTCTTGGGTTGGCCTTAACCAATAGGTATCCCCGCAGCAGTCAGGTCCTGCGGCCTGCAGGATGGATACGCAACCGCAGGCCCCACGCAAGGAGGCGTTGATGATTCAGACCCCACTTCGCTTGGTACACGCCAGCGATTTCCACCTAGAACGTCCCCTGGGCGGCATTGCCGAGGTACCCGACCATTTGCGGGAGGTTTTTTTAGAGGCCCCGTTCGAGGCTGCCCGCAAAGTGTTTGAAACGGTGCTCTCGGAGGGGGCCGACGCGCTGCTGTTGGCTGGGGATATCGTCGACTTTGATTTGGCCGGCCCCCGGGCGATCGTGTTTTTACGTGAGCAGTTCCAGCGCCTGGCCGCACATGAGATTCCCGTGTACTGGGCCTGCGGCAGCGCCGATCCGGCCGACTCCTGGCCAGCCAGCGTCGAGCTGCCGGCAAACGTCCATGTCTTTCCGGTCGGTCAGGTGACGGATTTCGAGCTCAGGCGTGGGGGAGCAACCGTCGGGCGGATCCAGGGCATCAGCCACAGTCCCGGCATGTCGCTGGCTGACGCCGGTTTTTGTCGTGACCCGCAGGGGCTGTTTACCGTGGGCGTGTTCTATGACTCCGCGGCCGCCTCCAACACCGTGGGGGACCACGTCGATTACCTGGCCTTGGGAGGACAGCACCAACGGCAAACCATAAACCAACCACCGGGCCTGGCACACTATGCGGGTTCGCCGCAGGGACGTCGCCCCCACGAGACCGGCCCGTATGGCTGCACGCTGGTCTCCGTGGATGAGGCAGGACATACCAAAACCCGCAGGGTGGCCACGGACCAGATCCGCTGGATTCGTGAAGCAATCGAAATCACGGCCGGCACCGATGAAGACGCCCTGCTGACCCAAATGCAAGCCCGCATCAGCAAACTCCGCACCCAGCATGTGGGCAGTCCGCTCCTGGTGACCTGGGAGGTCACGGGGCGCGGCCAGGTGCTCAATCATCTACGGAGCGGTGGCATCAGTGACCTCATGGTCCAGCGGCTCCGTGACCAATACGGGCAGCAGTCGCCGGGTGTGTGGACGGTGGAGATCGCCTGCCATGCCCCGCTGGACGTGCCCCAAGAGTGGGTCGACGAAGAAACCATTCTGGGGGATCTGCTGCGAGAATTTCAAACGCTGGAGGCGGATGGCGAGGCGGATCTCAAGCTCCAGGAATTCTTGCCGGCAGGCTTGGCTGGGGAAACCTGGGACGAGCTGGCCACCGTACCGGAATCCCAACGGGCAGACCTCCTCTGGGCCGCCTCGAAAATAGCCGTGGATTTATTGGATGGAGAAGAAGAGTTACGTGTGTAACGAGGCAGCGCACTTTCGGAGGTGGTGGCTTGCAGTTGCTATTTCAGGAAGTGCAGATTTGAAAGCGTGTTATGAAAATTAAAGACATTCGCATTGATGGTTTCGGGATTTGGCACGACTTGCAGCTCGAGCGTCTTTCTCCTCAGCTGACGGCCTTGTATGGGGCCAACGAAGCCGGCAAGACAACCTTGATGCAGTTTACGCGGGCCGTGCTCTACGGCATGTCGCCCGCGCGGCGGAGCCGCTACCTACCACCGGTCAACGGCGGCAAACCTGGCGGCGCCTTGGAGGTGCTGCACGATGGCCAAACCTTAAACATCCAACGGATTGCCGACCGTGGCCCCGAGGACTGGGGACTGGTCCGCATCACGACCGGGGAGGGGGAGACGACCGGTGACCGGCTGCTCCGCGAGGCACTGGCCGAGGTCGACGAATCCACCTTCAACCATGTCTTTGCCATCGGCCTAGGCGAAATCCAGCACTTGGGCGCGCTCAGCGATACGCAGGCGGCTACGTGGTTGTACCGGCTGACCTCCGGCCTGGATCGCGTCAGCCTCTACGACGTCATTCAAGGCATTCGGCGCACCCGCAGCGATTTGCTGGCCGCCCCGGTCGCAGGCCAGGACGGCCAGGAATCGACCATCACGCGGTTGCTGAACCGCCGCGAGGTCCTCCGCGGCGAAATCCGTCAACTGTCGCAGCGAAACCGCCAGTGGGCCCAGCTGGAGGTCCGCAGGCAGGAACTGGACCAAGAAATTACTTCCCAGCAAGCCCGCGTGCGGGAATACGAGCAGCAGGCCAGGACCATTGAAATCGCGGTGGCCCTAAAACCCAATTGGCGAAAGCGCAACAAGATTTCCGCCCAACTAGCCGCCACCGGGGAACACGTGCCACTGCCCGAGGACGCGCTGACCCGCCTGGAGACCTGGCAGCAGAAAATTGAAAAACACCAGCGGGAAGCGGACGTACTTTCCGGCCAACGACAGCAACTGCGCGAGGAATCGCAGCGACTGGGAATCAACAAGCGTTTGCTGAAAAACCGTCGCCGGATCGACGCCCTGGGCGAGCAGCGGGACTGGCTGCAAGCCCTCGCCGGCCAAATTGAAGAACTGGAAGGCGAGGCCGAACAACTGGAGGCGCTGCTCGCGAGCGAACAAGAGCGACTGGGGCAAACGCTGGGGGTATCGGATCGGGAGCATTTGCAAGTCGTCCGTCAGGCCGATTTGGAAAATCTCCAGCCACAGATCCAAGACGTGCAGGCCATCCAGCAGCAGGTCGATCGAGCCCGACAGGCTCTGGAGACGGTCAGTGAAAACGAACGCTCGCTCCAAGTGAAGATCGAGTCGGCCACCGTCAGCGGAGAACGTCACGGTTTGCCCATGGATGTCCGTGAAGCCAGCGACCTGGTGGCCCAACTCCGCGGCCGACAAAAAGTTGAGCAACGACTGGATCAGCTCCAACGTCACGAATTGGAGCTGGAGCAACAAAGTCACGAATTGCTGGACGACCAGGTGATGCCCCTCTCACTCTTCAACTGGTCGCTCGCTGCGGTCGTGTTTGGCGCACTGTTTGTCGGCTTATGGCTGCTGGTACCGAATTCGCCTGTGGGCGGGGCGGGGCCCTTGTTGGCCTTGGGTGGACTGGCAACGGGCATTTTTTGTTTCATGTTTAAATCGATTACCGAAAACGCGGCCGCCGATAAGCTGGAGGCCTGCCAACATCAGATGGAGGTCGTGTACCGTCAAATCAAAGAGGCCGGGCAGGAAAAAGAGGCCCTCGACGCGGACCTGTCCATGACCGATGGTTCGGTGACGCTCACGCTCCAAGCCGCCGAACGCCACTTGGCCGAACTCGAAAACATTTTGCCCATGGAGGCCGAACGCAAACAAGCAAACCACGAGGTTTCTTCGGCCGCGGCGCGGCTGAAAAGCGCCGAGGAAAAGCTCAGCCAGGCCTTGACGCAATGGCGCTCGAAACTTGTGGGCCTGGGTTTTTCCCAAGAACTGGACCCCCACCAATTGCTGGTGGTCACCGAGCGGTACACGGCCCTGGGAGACATCGAAAACCGCGCGCTGCTGCGGCGTGAAGCAGCCGCTGCCCGCGAGCGGGAGCTGGAACGGTTGACCCAGCGGATTCGGAATCTGGCGGAAGAGGTCGACTGCGTCCTGGAATCCGAGGAAACCGAGGTCGGCGACGACGGTGAAGAATACGAAGTCGAAATCGGCCCGCTGGAGCAACTCGAACACCTGCTGAGCGAGCGCCGGCAGCAGCGCGCCGGTGCGGAAAGACGCCGGGAGCTCATCCAACGTGCCCAGCAGCTCAAGGCCACCGAGGTCGAGCAGCGCCGCGCCATGCAAGGCTTATATCGCCGCCGAGACGCGCTGTTCCAAGCCGCCGATTGCGAGGACGAAGCGGCTTATCGCCAACTGTTCCAGCAGCAGCAAACCAGAGCCCAACTCCACCAACAGCGGGAAGGCATCACCCGAGAGATACAAGCTGCCATCGGTCAGCAGGGCAGCGAGGAGACCTATGCCGAACTGCTCAGCCCGGCCCAAGTCGGCCAACTGGAGTCCGCTTGGGAACAGGCCACAACCGCACTGGAAACCCAGCAACAGGAGCTGACCAAACTGGCTGGCGAGCGGGGTGCCGTCGTGCAGGAGCAGACCACACTCAGCGAGAATCGCTCCCTGGCCGAAGCGCAGCTGAACCTCAGCTGTACCGAGCAGCAACTGGCCCGTGCGCGGCAGTCCTGGCGGGAATATGCAACGGTCAATCGCGTCCTGGAGCGCATTCGCTCGGAGTACGAAGCCAACCGCCAACCAGAAACTTTGGCGGAAACCTCACGCATCATGCAGGAACTGACGGGAGGCGAATACGTGCGCGTCTGGACGCCCCTGGCCAATGACATCCTGTTGGTGGAAAACGCGGCCGGCGAGTCGCTGGCGGTCGAGAATCTGAGTCGTGGTACTCGCGAACAGCTGTTCCTGAGCATCCGCTTGGCGCTGGTCGCCACCTTTGCCCGCCGTGGTATTCGACTGCCGCTGGTTTTGGACGACGTGCTGGTTAATTTCGATGCAGTCCGAGCCCAACGGGCGGCCCAAGTCCTGACCAAGTTTGCATCGGGTGGACACCAAGTGCTGCTCTTTACGTGCCACGAACACATGTGGCACATGTTCCAAGCCCTGCAGGCCGACTGCCGCCGCTTGCCCGGTCGGGGCCACGAGGTTCC
>CAMYJY010000156.1 GCA_947258835.1 uncultured Pirellulales bacterium | reverse complement strand
TTAAGCCTAACGTAAGGTTTGATTTTCGGTTATTCGCCAGCATTTGTGGGTAAGAGGTGAGATCCCTCAGTCAAACTAGTCCCCATCTGACGAGTCTTAGCCGATGGGCGATAGCCCCGGTTCTTGTGCGTTTCACGGAACCGGGGCTATCGCCCACCGGCTCATTTGTGGGGAGGGCTGGTAACCGCTGTGCATGAAATCACTGCCGCTGCTCGCCCGCGCTAAGTCAACGTGCTAGCATGCCGACTCGAGCAATGGCATAGGTCAAGGAGCGAAAAAAATATAAGCTGCCCCCAGGGCGGCCGTGCCGCTGGACAATGCCAGCTACCACACGGAAAGCAATGGCTTGCTCCGGTTGGTCGCTGAACCATGGATCCCTGCGCAGTAACCAATCAATAATGCTCACCGTTTGCAGTATCGGGCCCACTTGTCGTATGCTCCTCCGCCGACCATTGCAGTTCACAACCCTCCGGTACCTGGCTCTGGCTGGCGTGTGTGCCATGGCCTTGGCAACGGACGTGTGGGGCCAAAGCGACACCCGTCCACCTCAGCGGCCGGACGATGAGGGTTCGTCCAGCCGGGTGTTGGTCCAGCCCCAGGGCTTGCCAGCCAATCCCTTCCAACCACAACGACAGCCACCGGCCAAAATCCCGTTGGCATTGGAGGGTTTTTGTGTGGTTTCCTTGCGGGATGGGCAAGAGTGGGTGGCCGGGGAGACCAAACACCAAATAATTTTTGACGGGCAGTTGTATTGGTTCGCCACCACGCGGCACCGCGCCATTTTTGCCCAGGCGCCAGGCCGCTATGCGCCGGCCCTCTCCGGGGACTGCATCGTAACCTTTGCGGAAACGGGCCAACGCATCCCAGGCAACATCAAGCACGCTATCCTGCACGGTCAACGGCTCTATTTTTTTGCTAATGAAAGCATGCAAAGCGTGTTTCAGGCCGATCCCCAAAAATTTCAGCAGGTCGATCTGGCCCAAGACGGCAACTGCCTGGTGACCTACACCGACCTGCACCGCGAACTGCCTGGGCTTCCCGCCACCCTCGTGATCGTGGACGGCGTGCGTTATCTGTTTGCCGGTGTGCAGCAAAAAGCACAGTTTTTGTCCAACATGGACCACTACGGCGTGACGCCCCCCGCAAAATATTCGCCGTCCGCGGAGCAAGTCCCGGAGGAATCAGCAGCCAAGCCTCTGCCAACCCAGCAGCAAGTAGCGGAACTCTCCGCCGAGGCGCTCGCCCTGCAGGGCTATTGCGCGGTGACGATTCGCACCCGCGGACTGTGGCAAAACGGCAAAGGGGCTTACCAGGAGATTTTTGATGGCCGGAAATATTATTTTTTTGGTGAGGAAGAAAAATCTCTTTTTTTGCAAACCCCGGATAACTACGTGCCTGCCCTGGGCGGAGACTGTCCGGTCACCAAAGTCGAGACGGGCAGGCTCGCTCCCGGCAGCGTCTTTCACCCAATCATCTTCCGGGATCGCCTCTATCTCCTGGCCGATGCTGCTGAGAAGGCCAAATTTAAGGCCCAGCCCAAACTCTACGCGGATGCCGACCTGGGTGCCCAGGGCAACTGCCTGGTAACTGCAGTCGAGGAAGGCCGGTCCGTCCCCGGGCAGCCGGAATTTGTAGCTTGGCACCAAGGCCTCCGCTATTTGTTTGCCTCACCGGCCGAGCAGGTGAAATTCCGAGAAAATCCGGATTTGTACTTAAAGTAAAGTGACTTACCCGTTGCTGGTGTTGCCAGTACAGCAGGTTTTCTACCAGGGGTCACATCAAATATCAAATATCTCATATCTCACATCTCACATCTCACATCACTCCTGGGTGGCCCAGTACCCACCGCGGTGGTGATCGAAGGTAGCCGCTTGTCCGTAGCGGCTGGCATCCACACCGCCCTCACGGTAGACTTCGTGCCCCAAGACCCAGGTCCGCACGGGCCAGCCCGTGAGTTCGGTCCCGTGCCAGGCACTCCAACCAGCCTTGGTCCACTGGGTGGCATTGCAAACCTGCTGCGTCCGGCATAAATCCACCAGCACCAAATCCGCATCATATCCTTCCCTGATGCGGCCCTTGCCCACGATGTCCCACACCCGGGCGGGGGCGTCGCACATCGCCTCCACCAGACGCGGCAGCGTCAGACGGCCGTGATGCACCGCATTGAGCATCAGCGCCAAACTGTTTTCAATCGAGGGCATGCCGGAGGGCGACTGGGGATACGGCTGCTGTTTTTCCGTGAGCGTGTGTGGGGCGTGATCGGTAGCGATCACTTGAATGTGGCCCTGCACCAGTGCCTGCCACAGCCGCTGTTGGTCTTGTTTGGTCTTCACCGAGGGGTTGGCCTGCAGCAGTGTCCCCAGGCGGGCGTAGTCGTCCTCAGCAAAAAACAAATGCGGTACACAGGCCTCAGCGGTAATCAATCCCTGGTGGTCCGCCAGCAATTCCGTTTCGTCGCCGGTGGAGACATGCAACAGATGAAAGCGATGCCGATGCCGTGTGGCCAAATCGAGGGCCCGCCGGGTCGCCACCAGAGCGGCGGTATGGTCGCGAATCCGCGAATGATCCGCTACGTTTGTCGTCCCTGCCAGCCGCGCGGCATTGGCACGTACGGTAGTTTCATCTTCACAGTGCGCGGTAATGGGGAGCGTGGTTTCGGCAAAGATGCGCTCCAGAGCTTCCTGATCATCGACCAGCAAGTCGCCCGTGCTGGAACCGATGAAAATCTTGATGCCGGGTGTGCGGGTGGCTTGCTGCAAGTCGTTGATATTGTCGGGTGTCGCCCCGATATAAAAACCGTAGTTTACCAGCGACTTTTTGGCGGCCAGCTGCAATTTTTCATCCAACCGGGCCTGCGTGGTGGCAGGTGGCCGGGTGTTGGGCATTTCCAAAAATGTCGTCACACCACCTTTGGCGCAGGCCCGGCTGGCCGTAGCCAGGTCTTCCTTATGGGTCAGGCCCGGCTCGCGAAAGTGCACTTGGTCGTCGATCACGCCGGGGAGCAAATGCAAACCCGTTGCGTCCACCACTTCGTCCGCCGTGGTTTGCGGGGCAGCATCCACCACGGCAATGCGGGAACCGTCAAGTAGTACAGAAACGGACTCGATACCAGTAGGCAATACAACTTGGGCATTTTTGATGAGGGTTTTCATCGAGGACGGGGCTTCCTGTATCCGCGCGTGGGCGGAGATTGCCGGGGATGGAGGGGAAACGGATGGTTATTTTTCTAGTCCTTGATCAAGCTTTGCTTGATCGAGGACTCGTTCAACCGCACTCATTCTCGGATGAGTTGGTCTCGGCTGCAACATCGGGAATGCTGGTAAAGGCAATCCGCAGCGGTGCGGCTTGCTGGGCCTCGTGCATCGAAGCAAAATAGACCGTATTGGCCCCAAACCTCTGGTTGGCCGCATCCATGGCCTGCGCGGCGGCCAACGCCCGGCGGTCCTCGACAAAGAGCGAAGGCGTGGTGCTCGCACCCGGCGTCAAATCAACCAGAGTCACGGAGGGCTGCAGGGGTCGGCCGCCCGGAGGACGTGCCTCCCAAGCCCGCTCAAAGGCCTTGAGGATGGTGGGCGTATCTTGCGAGCGTCCCAAATAGACTGTTACTTTCCAAGGCGGCCACCCCTGCGCATAGGACAATTTGATCACCAGCCGACCGGCCCAATAGTTGATGCGGCGGAGCCGCGCTGCCGCTTTGTGGAGCAGCCTGACAAAGACCGCGCGGGCCCCCTCATCATTCCGCAACCGCGGCGGCAACACGTGGGAATGTCCTACACTGCGGCGCTGCGTTTCCCGCTCAGCCACCTCCTCACCGCGGAGCCGATGCCACCACAATTCCCCCAACACGCTCTGCCAGGCGGCGACCATTTGAGACTGGGAGAGCCCGCAGAGTTGGCGCACGCTGCGAATGCCTTGGCTGGCCAGCCGGCGCTGCATATTGCGACCAATGCCCGGAAGGTCCGTGAGGGCCAGCGGGTACAACCGGCGCGGTAGCTCTTCACGGGGAATCACGGACAATCCGTCCGGCTTGTGCAGGTTGCTGGCAACCTTGGCCAAGAAACGGTTGGTGGCCAGCCCCACCGAACACCGCAAGGCCGGCCCGACCTGGTCGTAGATTGCTTGTTTTACAGCGCGTGCCAACTCCGTAGCGGGGCCCACCGCGCGATGTTGGGGTGAGAGTTGGCAGACCATCTCGTCGATGGAGCAGACCTTGGTCACCGGTACCACGGTCTCGACCGCCCCGATAATCTGCTGGTGGATCCGCACATAGTTTTCGTGACGCCCCTCCACCAGCTGCAGCCCTGGGCAACGCTGCCGGGCCGTACCCACATTCGTCCCGGTCCCAATACCGTACTGGCGTGCTTCGTAGCTGACGGCAATACAGCATGTCCGGTCGGTCATGGTCGGCACCACGGCCACCGGTCGCCCCCGCAGCGCAGGCTGCAGGTGCTGCTCCGCGGAGGCGAAGAAGGCGTTCATATCCAGAAAGAGCCAATCGACACATAGCATACGGATGTACACCATACACCAACGAGACAGGGAATGCCAGCGAGATTTTTGCCCGAGCACTGCGGGTGCTGGATTATGCCGTTTTGGCCATGGATCCAATTCGTCTTACGGATTGGAGCTGGCGTGGTTGGTCTAGATTCCCGCCTGCGCGGGAATGACGCAACCCGCAACCCGCAACCCGCAACTCGCAACTCGCAACTCGCAACTCATAAAAAAAACCCGGCACAGGAAGGCTAACTCCTGTACCGGGTTTCTCAATATCAATTCGGTAGCTTGTCTGATGCGAACATCAAACCGACTTCTCTGCCAATCACAAGGACTGTCCCCATGTGTTGGTTTTCCTGTCACCAGCAAAAACCATTTCATCGGCCTGCTGCTAAAAAATGCCAGGCATTTTTTAGCCAGCACCAACGTTCTAATTATCCTTAGAAAGGAGGTGATCCAGCCGCAGGTTCCCCTACGGCTACCTTGTTACGACTTAGTCCCAATCGCAGAGTTGACTCTAGGCGTCTGCCTCCCCAGTATCCGAAAACACTGGGGTTAGCTCGACGACTTTAAGCCCTCCCCACTTTCGTGGCTTGACGGGCGGTGTGTACAAGGCTCAGGAACATATTCACCGTGGCATGCTGATCCACGATTACTAGCGATTCCGACTTCATGCAGGCGAGTTGCAGCCTGCAATCCGAACTGGGGCATTCTTTCTGGGATTTGCGTGCTCTCGCGAGTTAGCTTCCCTTTGTAAATGCCATTGTAGGACGTGTGCAGCCCAGGCCATAAAGGCCATGAGGACTTGACGTCATCCCCACCTTCCTCCGGTTTAACACCGGCAGTCTCCCTAGAGTCCCCGACATGACTCGCTGGCAACTAGGGA
>CAMYJY010000155.1 GCA_947258835.1 uncultured Pirellulales bacterium | reverse complement strand
ACGCTGAGCGCGGTGGCCCACGTGTCGGCCGCCTGGGCCGTGGGAGCCACCACGGTCACGGACGCCGCCTGATCCACTGGCCGGCCGCTGCGCGGATCGATGATGTGGCCGTAGCGGCGGCCGGCGATTTCAGTGAAACGCATGTACCCGCCGCTGGTGCAGACCGCGCCCGCGGTGATCTCAAAGACCCCGCAGACGCCATCGTCCCAGGGATCGCGAACTTGGATCCGCCACGTCGGACCCTCCGGAGGCCGGCCGAAACAGCGGAGGTCGCCGCCGACATCGACCGAGCCGCCGGCCACCCCGGACTCCCGCAGCGCACCGATCGCCCGGTCGATGGCGTAGCCCTTGGCGATGCCCCCCAAATCTACGCGGGTTGTGGTCTCCCGCTTCGTCGCTGCCGGCTGGGAGAGGTCGACCTGCGACCAGTTGGAGCTCTTCCGTGCCTGGTTGATGGCCAGGTCGGACGGCAAACTGTCCGCCTGTCGCCAGAGTTCGATCACGGGGCGGCAGGTCACGTCAAAAGCACCGCCGGTTGCCTGGTGCGCTGCGCGGGCGGCTTGCAGCACGTCGCGGGTGGCTGGGGAGAGCGGCACCGGCTGATTGGCTTCAGCCGCATTGAACCTGGAGATCTCCGAGCGGTCGATCCACGTGCTCATCAGAGCTTCCACGCGGGACAGTTCGGCTTCTGCTTGGGCCAGCGCCACGTCTGCCGTACTTTGGTCACTTTGGCGCACCACCACCAGCAAGCGGCACGAGGTGCCCATGATGCCCACCGGCTCGCGGACGATGGCAACGTAGGCCGGTCCCCGGCCGCCGGAAGTCTGCCACAAGCCCACGCCGACCAGTACGGCCAGACCGAATGTCAAAGCGGGCCCTATGCGGGGGCGGTGGAAGCAGGAGGTGTGCACAGTCCGAGGCCACAAATCGACGTTTCCCCTCCCGCGGTCCCTGCCCCGAAAAATAATCAAGCGGACCCACCAGCTCATGAATTTAGGGCAGCCGGAAAATAACGTCCCGACTTGATGCCTGCTAGCTTGGTGAGTCAGTCACCAACGGCCCGGAAACCGGGAACTTATTTAGCGTTCGCCCCTTAGCCGCACGAGCGTCCCTTTTTCCTTCCTAAGATGGCGGCCTCCGGCCGCTATTTCAGGAAGTGCAATTACCAAAACAAGCAGGATAGCAGTTGTCAGAAATCCCGTCCACGATGAGAGCAAGAGTCCCCTGGAGCTGGTATCGCTACCAGGGCTGGCCGCGCGGGGGATTTCCCGCCGCTAGCAGAGGGAGCCCGGTAAATTGCAGACTCCGTTTCCCGCCCACGAGATTATGGACTATATTGCTGGCACGCCAGCGAATGTCCTCCTGGCAAGCTGCTGGTAAGCTTCCTCTGCTTTTTCACCCCCGACGCGCTTCCCGTGACCCAGACCAAAAAAAATTCCGCCCCCAAGCGCCCGCCGTCCACTGGGGTGCCCGTCGTCAAGCTCCGTGGTGGCTCCCTGCACGCGCTGCGTGAGACCCTGGAATCAATTGCGATTGCCTTTGTGCTGGCGTTCCTGTTTCGCACCTTCGAGGCCGAAGCCTTTGTCATCCCCACCGGCTCGATGTCGCCCTCGCTCCAAGGACAACATAAAGACGTCTGCTGCACGGAATGTGGCTATCGCTTCCGGACCACCGCCAGCAGTGAAGGGGCGGACTCGCGGGCCCGTTATCTGGCCGGTCGCCGCGATCCGGCCTTGGCCGAGATCATCGCTGGCATGTGCCCCATGTGCCGACAAACCATGCCCTATCGTCTCGACCTGCCGCGCGGGGTGCCGGCCCATATTGACCAGCAGCACGTGGAGCAGGCCCCGACCTATCCGGGCGACCGGGTGTTGGTCAACAAATACATCTATGCCCAACAGGATCCCCAGCGGTGGGACGTGGTGGTGTTTAAGTTTCCCGGCAATGGCGAGATGAATTACATCAAACGCCTGGTCGGCCTGCCCCAGGAGGTGCTGCAAATTTATCAAGGAGATATTTTCATCCGGGCCGCGGAAACCGAAGAGGACTTTGGCATCCAGCGCAAGCCGGCTGACAAGGTGCAAGTGATGCTGCAGCCGGTGCACGACACGCAGCACGATCCCAGCCTGCTGTACCGGGCGGGGTGGCCCCTGCGCTGGGATGCGGCGGGCGGATGGCAAGTGGAGGCCGACGCCGACGGCCAAACGGTGCGCCAACAGTACCATTTTGCACCGGCAGCGGCCGACTCGGCTGAGCTCAACTGGTTACGCTACCAGCACCGGGTGCCCACCGAGAAGGACTGGCTGGTGGCCCGAAAGTTCTCGCGGACAGGGAAGTATCCGGGGACCACCCAATCAAACGGGGCGAAGTCCGTCAGTACGGTTGGTCGATGTTGCCTCACCGTCTCGGCAAGCATTGGGTCAGTGATTTGGGCCTGGTCTGTGACCTGGAGATCGAACAAGCAACCGGTCAGCTGGTGTTGGACTTGGTAGAAGGGGGACAGCACTTTTCCTGCCATTTCGATTTGGACCAGGGGACCGCGCGCATCTCCGTGCCGGGCGGTCCCAAAATCAGTTCGTTGCAACCGACCGCCCTCTGTCAGCCGGGCCGCTACCAACTAAAATTTTGCAATGTGGACGATCGTCTGCTGCTCTGGGTGGATGATGCGTTGATTGCCTTCACCGAGGACACGGAAGGTGTGCACTACGATGTCGCCGCTATTTACGGCAGCCGCCAACAAATTATCCCGCGGACCAGCGCCGTAGACCCGGGCGATTTGGCGCCGGTAGGGATTGGTGTGCAGGGCGCCACGTTGACCGTGGACCGTCTCCAAGTGTTGCGTGACATCTATTACATCGCGGTTCGCGCCGATCGCCCAGGGCCACACTACCAAGACTATCCGGAAGAGGCCCTGGAACTGCCCGAGGGTGGCACCCTGCCCGCCCTGATCCACCCCCGTCAGTTGTTCATCGACCCAGACACCTGGCCTCGTTTTCTGACCCGGCAGAAGCACGATTTTACCTTAGCCGCGGATCAGTTTTTTGTCCTGGGTGATAATAGTCCCGAGAGCAAGGATTGCCGGCTGTGGTTGGACGCCATGGGAGGAGGGAGACCAGGCGGTTTTTATTTGGATCGCCGGCTGTTAATCGGCAAAGCCGTGTGTGTTTTTTGGCCCCATTCCTGGGGAGGCATTCCTGGGCTGAAAAGGCTGCCGGGCCTTCCCAACGTCAAAGACATGAGAATTGTGCGCTAGGTTATTAGAGTTGCGGGTTGCGGGTTGCGCGAATCTTGGAAAACTTGGGATAAAATTTGAGGGCCACGACTGGGGTGATTCAGCCGTGGGCCGGCTTCGGCGTGAGGGAGAGACGAGCTATGCATCTGTTGCAAGTTGCCGGATTGGTGAAAAACTATGGCCGCCGCCGAGTGGTCGATGGAGTCGACTTTTGCGTCGAGCGGGGGGAGATTGTCGGTCTGCTGGGGCCCAATGGAGCGGGCAAGACGACCACTTTTCGCATGACCTGTGGGATGGCAGAGCCCGATGCGGGGAAGGTGCTCTTGGGCGGGCAAGATGTTACGGATTGGCCCATGTATCGTCGCGCTCGGGAAGGAGGCATGGGATACTTGGCGCAGGAGTCGAGCGTCTTTCGCAAACTTTCCGTCCAAAATAATTTGCTGGGTATGATGGAAATGCTGGGGATGAATCGTGCCACCCGCCGTCGCCGCTGCGAAGAATTGTTGGAACAGTTTGGTATCACCAAGCTCCGCCGCAGCAAGGCCATGTCGCTCTCCGGGGGCGAACGACGACGCCTGGAAATTGCCCGCTGCTTGGTCTCCGATCCAGAAATTATCTTGCTGGATGAGCCCTTTACGGGGATCGATCCGGTGACGATTGCCAGCATTCAAGACATTGTCCGCGATCTCCGCGGACGGGGCATCTCCATTTTGATTACCGATCACCAAGTGCGGGAAACGCTGCAAATCACCGATCGCAGTTATGTCATCCGGGCCGGACAAGTGCTTTGTCACGGGACGCCCGATCAAGTCCTGCAAAACAAAGAAGCACGACGGCATTACTTTGGTGACAGTATGGATCTCGGGGTCCGCGGGCCGGTGGACAACACGGCAGCAGCGGGCCGCCTGGCCAGCATCCGCGGACGACTCACCAGCCGTTTTGCCGACGCGGATGAATCGCCACAAGAAGGGGCGGCCTAGGCCGCGTAAAGCTATGAGCGCTGCTGGCCGCACCGTACTTGTCACCGGATGTTCCTCGGGGATCGGCCGGGCGACCGCCCTCCTGTTGGCTGAACAAGGCTTCCAGGTCTGGGCCGGTGTCCGTCGCCAAGACAGCTGCGAGGAGCTGGCGGGGCTTAACGTAGCGGGCCTGACACCCGTCCTGCTGGACGTGACCCAAGACGCGGATGCCTGTCGCGTCCGGCAGCTGATCGAACAGCGCTCGCCCGCGGGGCTGTTCGCGCTGGTCAACAATGCCGGTGTCGGCCTACCGGCCACAGTGGAACTTTCCAGCTTGGACGAAGTCCGCCACGTGTTGGAAGTGAATACGTTGGCGCCCCTGCGGATGATCCAGCACTGCTTGCCACTGCTGCGGAAGACGGGCGGGCGGATCGTGAATATGTCCTCCATCAACGGCACCCAGGCCATGCCCATGGTGGGCGCCTACTCGGCCAGCAAATTTGCCCTGGAGGCCCTCTCCAATACGCTCCGCGTGGAACTCAGGCCCTGGCGGATTTCGGTCAGTTTAATTCGTCCCGGTCAAGTTCGGACGGCAATTTTTGACAAAGCCTGGCGTGATTTGCAGGAGAAAAGTGCCAACATCCCTCAGGAATTGAAAAGTGGTTACGACCCCCTGCACGCCAGCGCCGAGCGCTTCAACCAGCGGGGTGTGCAGGCCGCCACGACCCCCGACCGCGTGGCCCGCACGGTCCTGCGAACCCTTCAGGCCCGCCGCCCCCGTACGCATTACCTCGTGGGCCTGGATGCCCTGGGGCTGCAATGCGCGCAGCGGGTGACACCCACCCGCCTGATGGATCGGATCCTGGCTCGAGTCATGGGCGTGCTCAAACCGATCTCCTCGAGCTAGAAGAGCGATCAGAAGACGCTAGCATCCGATCTGCTCTTGCTATCCAGAACCCCCGGGCGGTAGGATTCGCCCTCCCAGTCGGAAGCAGCGGTAGGGTGTGCCCCGGGACACGTGGACTGACCGCAGCACTGCCAACGGTGCTTTGCCACCCGCGCGAATTCAAGCGACCAACGGGAGCGGGCCAACACCGTTCGAGCGGTAGCTCGGTGTGGTTGGCGGCCCCCCCGGTACGAGCCAGGGACAGGCCCGGTGGGTAACCTGCGACAGCCACCTCCACGCAGTGCAACTAGGAAAGGATTCCTGATGTCGACCACGTTGGCCCATTTGGCAAAACTTGTAGCTGGCCGTTTATGTGGCGATCCGGAGGTGCCTATTTCCGGCGCTGCCATCCTGGAGCAAGCAGTGGCCGGACAGATCACGCTGGCCGATAGCCCCGATTTTGAGCCGCAACTGGCTCGCTCCCAGGCCTCGGCCGCGCTCATTTCTGCCGCCGTTTCCGCCCCCGAGCAGAAACCAACCATCGTGGTGGAAAATGTCCATCAGGCCTTTGCTCAGATCGTGACCCATTTTCGCCCCCAGCGCGCCCAGCAGCCGGTGGGCGTAAGTTCCCAGGCTTGCGTGAGCCCCTCCGCGCAGTTGGCGGACAATGTGGATGTGCATCCCCAGGCGACCGTGGGCGACGACGTGGTGGTCGGCCCCGGTACGACGATCCATGCCGGGGCCCAGGTCATGGCCGGCTGCGTCCTGGGCGCAGGAGTCACGCTCTTCCCCAACGTCGTGCTCTACGAAAACACCATCATCGGGGATCGGGCGATTGTCCACAGCGGGGCCGTCCTGGGCGCGTATGGTTTTGGATACAGCCAACAAGATGGAAGTCATGTGCTGTCCGCGCAATTGGGCTACGTCGAAATCGGTGCCGATGTCGAGATCGGTGCCTGCGCTACCGTCGATCGCGGCACCTACGGACCCACGGTGATTGGCGAAGGCACCAAAGTAGATAACCTGGTGCAAATTGCACACAACTGCCAACTCGGAAAACACAATCTCATCTGTGGGCAGGTGGGAATCGCTGGCAGCACCACGACCGGTGACCACGTGGTCATGGCGGGACAGGTTGGCGTTCGCGATCATGTGCATATTGGTACGGGGGCAGTGTTGTGCTCCAAGGCCGGTGTCTCGAATCATGTCGACGCAGGCGACGTCATGCTGGGGCAGCCTGCGACCGTCCTGCGGAAACAAAAACTACAAATGGCCGCCATTGCCAAGTTGCCCGAAATGAGGAAACAGTTTCGCCAACTCCAGCGGCAAATGCAGCAGCTCCTGGAGCAGCTCCCGCCCGCACAGCAACAACCCGAACCCAACGAGCAAGCCGCCTAAGGCGGCAGGGCCTGCCCCCGGCTTGAACGGGGGGCCGCCGGCCAATGCGAGCTGCCGCTCGGAGGGTGTTGGCCCGCTCCCGTTGGTCGCTCAGGTAGCGGCAGGGTTGGCGCGAGTTACTAGGTTCGACAAGACAACAATCCTTGGAAGTCGGTGTTCGTTATCATGTTTGCTGCCATCACCCAGAGTTATCAGGCGTTGGCCCGCCCCGCGGCAGCGGAGGACCGGCCGATTGGCATCTTGGCGGGCTGGGGAGAGTATCCGCTGGCCGTGGCCCGGGCCCTAAAAAGCCAGGGCTACCGTGTGGCCGGCGTGGGGATTTTGGATCACGCCGATGTCGCGCTGGAGGAGATCTGCGATGAATTCGGCTGGATTGGCATCGGCGGTATCGGCCGGGCCATACGCTATTTTCGTCGCTGGGGCGTCACCCGCGCCACCATGGCCGGTAAGGTGCATAAAGTGCTCCTCTATCAGCCGGGTTGGTGGATCAAGCATCGTCCCGATTGGACGGCCATTCGCGCCTTCTACCCCCAGCTGCTGTTAGGCTCGGCCGACCGTAAAGACGATACGCTCTTGCTCCGCGTGGTGGAGGCCTTCGCGGCCCGCGGCATTACCCTCGAACCGGCAACCGATTTTGCCCCCGAATTGTTGGTCCAGGCCGGCCAAATTGCCGGGCAGCGCCTGACAAGTCGGCAGCAGCGCGATGTGCAGTTTGGCTGGCAGATGGCCAAGTCCCTGGGGGGATTGGATGTCGGCCAGTCGGTCTGCGTGAAGGATCAAACCGTGCTCTCCGTCGAGGCCATTGAAGGCACGGACCAGTGTATCCATCGGGGCGGTGAGCTGTGCCAAGCGGGCGGCTTTACGGTGGTGAAGGTTGCCAAACCCCAGCAAGACATGCGGTTTGACGTGCCCACCGTGGGCCTGAAAACCTTGGAGACAATCGCCCGGGCCGGTGGAAAAATTTTGGCCCTGGAAGCAGGCAAGACAATCTTGCTCAACCGGGCTGATTTTTGCCGCGCTGCCGACCGCTGGCAGCTGGCCGTCGTGGCCGTAGAAACGGCCGCTGTCTCCCAGTGGGCCGCCTAGAGCGTTGGGCAGATGAGAACTTACCCATCAACAGCCCAATGGAGTCGCTTCGCCGGGATTTTCGATCACGCGGCAGGTAAAAACTTACCTGCCGCTCGCCTTAAGGTCGATCCCCAAACCCCATCTGGCGGTATCCAGTGGCCGAAAAAGTGGGACGTGCAGCCAGATAACCTCTGGCGGCAGAGCCTGCCCCCGGCTTGATCGGGGGCCGCCCAGGTAGGCTGTGCCAACCTGGGCGACTCTCACCGAAAAATTTCCGAAATTTGCTCTAAAGTCAACTGTGCCAACCAGTTCGGGATGCGCTGGCAAAAGAGCATGCGCGGCATGGCGATTTTTGCGCACCCCCCTGTCCAAGCTGGTGGCGGGCTGTGCTGCATTTCCGCTTTTTCCGCCCTAGGGGAGGGCACTGCTTAATCCAAAATTCACATATTACCGGAAAAACCGTGCAAAGACCCCATTACCCCCAAATTTACATCAAAGAAGATTCTTTGCGCGAATGGAAAATCTTATTAGAATGAGGGGCGTGTCATGCTGCGGACATGCGCCGTGGCTGGTGGTCCCCTGGCGAGCTGAAGGGTTTTCTCAGATGCGGGGCTGAAAGATTTTTTTTACAGTACAAAGGCAGGAACGCTCGTGAATTTGTGAAACCAGGCCCAAGTTGCCGTGGAACAGCAATTGAGTCTGGCAAGGAGGCAAGCTTTTTAGCAAGGAGCTGAATTTTGCTTGCCCAAGGGATTGGAAAAGATGGCAACAAACGATTTATTGTCCTTGGATTCTGTGGCCAGCCTGCCACCAGACGACCCGGCCAGTTTGGTAATTGGCCAAGGCTCCGCAGCGCACCGCATTGCCCGGCATGCTGAGCGGGCCGCGGAAGTGGAGTGTACCGTACTGCTGTCCGGCGAGACCGGAACCGGCAAAGAAGTCTGGGCCCGCTTACTCCATCGCTTGGGGCCACGCCGCGCACGGCCGTTCGTTCCGGTCAATTGTGCAGCGCTGACCGCCACGCTGGCCGAAAGCCAATTATTTGGCCACAAGAGGGGTGCTTTTACCGGTGCTGCTGGTGAAAGCCTCGGGGTCTTTCGGGCCGGTCATCAGGGCATTGTGTTCTTGGATGAAGTGGGCGACATGCCGCTGGAACTCCAGCCCAAGCTGCTGCGTGTGCTGCAAGAGGGCGAAGTGACTCCAGTAGGTGCCTCGCATCCCGTGCACGTGGACGTGCAAGTCGTGGTAGCTACCAATCGCAACCTGCTGCGCGATGTGGAGCAAGGCCGGTTTCGAGAAGATCTCTACTATCGACTCAACATGGTCGAATTGCGGATGCCCCCGCTCCGCGAGCGGGTAGAGGACATCCCCAAGTTCATCGCGTATTTTTCTCAGAAATATGCCGCCAGCTACCAGCAGCCCTGTTGGCAGCCTGACCAGCAAATGCTCAGGCAGTTTTGCGAGTACAACTGGCCGGGGAATATCCGTCAGTTGAGCCTCGTGATCGAGCAAAGCTATGTCTTGCAGTGCGAACCAACCCTACCAGGCAGAGGCAGGCAGCACTCCTCGCAGGTGAGTTTGCCGTTCACCAATCTGGGCCGGCTGCGTTCGGCAGCCGTGAATCAGGCCTTGCAGACCACCGGTGGCCACAAGGGGCGTGCCGCCGAGTTGCTGGGTGTGCATCCCAATACCCTCACCAGGCTGCTGTCACAAAGTGGCCAGGAATAGCTCGTGCAATTTGGTGACAGCGCACCAAAAGAGTGAAACGGGCTGTTGGTTACTTGCAGGACGGTTGGGGGGCCAGTCCCCCGCTAAAAACACGCACTAGTTTGGTGAATCTCTCGGTGCCGCCTCCCGCTCGGCGGCTGTCATGGTAAGTCATTCTCTCGCTTGGACTTATCGTCGTACCGTCTGCATGCTTTCTGTTTGGCACACCAATAGCTTCCCCAGTTGAGTGCTCTTCAGAAATTATCCGCGGGAGTGGTCTGCTGATTGCGTGGTCTCTCCCATCAGCGGAGGCTCCGCGAACACTGGTCGTAATTTCTCGCAGAGCTTGGGATTGGTTGTTGGCTGGAACCGTCACTCCAGATCCCTTGCGGTAACTTCTGGTTTGCCGGCGTTTGTTGGTGTTGGCAAGCCGCTAATTCACTTTGTTGGGGGAAAGCAAATGAGTAACTCTCAAACTTACGAAGCCTTGGAAGCAGATTATGGATCGGACAGTTTCCGCCGCTCGGCAGACTGCAAATCAGCCAAGCAGGCGCGTCCAACATACGCCCGACGTCGAGGGAAATCTCCGCAGTCGGTGAACGGTATCCACCGTCGCCGCAAGCGGAAGATGGCCTGGTAAACCAACGACCGATCGATTCCTCGCAGGCAATTATT
This sequence comes from uncultured Pirellulales bacterium, assembly GCA_947258835.1. GTDB lineage: Bacteria > Planctomycetota > Planctomycetia > Pirellulales > Lacipirellulaceae > Bythopirellula. Next base: position 2,399 of record CAMYJY010000155.1, on the reverse strand, counting down.
TTGGCACCCAGCGCTTCCAACTCAGCGGCCGATGCGCGGCCCAGCACATTACAACCTCAGCAGCAGTGGTCTACTCCGGTCGAGCGTCTTGTTGGCCGAGCCAGACAGTCTGCCCTCGCGCCGCCAGGCTTGCTGCGTTGCCTCGCCTTTTCTTGGTCGAGGCGCCGTGCCCGGGTACTCCGCACTGCCGCCGGTGCCCAAGGGTGGGACGCGATTGCCGCGGCGGATGCCGCCGAATTTCTGCGAAGCGCGTGCCAACTGAAAGTACCACTGACGGTGGTCGATCTGCCGCAGGCCAACACCCATTTGTCCGCGACATTCCGCGCGGCTGCGGAACGCGTGCAAGCCTGGGGGCAGTCGCTGGTAGTGGTCTCGGTGGCTGAAGCCAATGTTGCCGATGAGCTGTGGGCCCGCCAATTAGGTGCCTGGAGCTATCTGCCCGAGGTGACGGGGCAGGAGGGATGGGAATTGGTCTTTTGTGACGCCAGACAAGCCGTGGCGCGTCAGGCCATCACGCAGTTAGGAAGTACGTAGCGCCGATTGTCAGCTGCCAGCGGCTCTTGGCCGACAGAACGGACTATCGGAAGGGGGAATTTATGTACCAGCGCATGCAGCCAGCGGCGATGGCTAAGCAGAGCCGACTTCAGAATGATGCGGGAGGTATCCGGCGACCGGGAAGCATGGCAGCCCGCAACGGTGTGGTGACACGCAATCACTGGGTCTACCTCCTGGCGTGTTTGGGGTGTTGTTTTCAATGTTGTTTTCCTGGCACGGCACACGGGACCAATGTCACGTTTGGCCTCGGGGAAAGCGTTCCCCTAGCGGCGCTTCTGGAGGGAGACACGATTGTTGCCGGTGATCAGGAGTTTAGTAATTTTGACTACCGACTGATCGCTGGTGATCTGCAGCCGGAGGATATTCGTGTGGTTGGTATTTTCGACGACATATTGGACGGCTTTGGTTTGCGGTTTGGCGGCGAATTTGTGGCGGGAGGCATTGCAGAGGCGCCAGAACTTCAGGCGGAGCTGGCCTTCACGGTGAGAACTCTGGAGCCTGATCATGTCCTGAGCGGCGTGTGGTTGGACGGGAACCCCTACGCGGAAGGCACGGGCAAGGCACAAATTGTCGAAAACGTTGTCGGCGTGGACGTGCCCCCGTTGTCCATCTCGATGAAAACTGTAGACGGGGTATTCATCAACGCAAAAACGTCCGACGGCGTGTTTTTTCCCGCTGCCTTGGATATACAGGGATATCCGAGGTTGCGTGTCTGGAAGTCGATCAGCCTCGAATTGGGAGATAATGCGCTGCAGGACGAAGCCCAGCTCCGCCTATTTCAGCAAGTCTTTACGCAGCTGCGGATTCCCGAGCCGACAACCCTGGGACTGCTGGTGGTCATGGGACTGATCGGTTTACCCCAAAGAAAAAACAGGTATCCCTGTCGAGCCTGAGCGGAGGTACCTTTGATTGCGGCTACGCCGCGCTGGGCTCAGTTCTGGCCCGCCAACGCGGGCTGGCAGCGTAACGTTTCGAGGCCCGCTCCTCTACTCCCCACGGCCGACGAGCAAAGCACGGACGGCCGTGCCAATGTCTGCTTGGCGCATCAGCGACTCGCCGACGAGCATGGCGTCCACACCCGCCTCCGCCAGCCGCTGGACATCGGCGTGCGTGCGGATGCCGCTTTCGCTCACCAAGACGCACGTGGGGGGAACCTGTTCCCGCATCCGCAAGGTATGTTCCAGGTCCACCGTAAAGGTGTGGAGATTGCGGTTGTTGATACCAATTAGCGTCGCGCCCGCGGCCAGCACACGCTTCAGATTGGCCGGGTCATACAGTTCCACCAGCGGCCTCATGCCCAAGGCGATGGTCTCTTCGTGCAGCGTGCGGAGTTGGCTGTCGTCGAGGCATTCGGCGATCAACAGTACGGCATCCGCACCGGCGGCCCGTGCCTCGAGGAGTTGGTAGCGGTCGATGATAAAATCTTTGCGGAGGACCGGGAGGCTGACCGCCTCGCGCACTTGGCGCAGATATTCCAAACTGCCTTGGAAAAATTGTTGGTCGGTCAACACGCTCAGGCACGACGCACCGTGGGCCGCGTAGATTTTGGCAATCTCCACGGGATCAAAATCGGTCCGGATGATGCCCGCTGAGGGGCTGGCTTTTTTGACTTCCGCAATCAAGCTGAGCCGGCCCTGTTCTGCGAGCGGGCCATAAAAATCGCGTACCGGGGGGGCGGTGGCCAGCAACCCGCTGAGCTGCGTCTCGGGGCAGTGGAGGCGATTGTGGGCAATTTCTTGCCGCTTGACGGCAACTATTTTTTCCAGGATGGTCTCGGGCATGGAGGTCTTCCGATGCGTCTCTCAGGCGTTATTCCCGTGTTCTCTGGCGTCATTCCCGCGTTC